>NZ_DJBA01000015.1:0-44086 GCF_002435615.1 Clostridium sp. UBA5988
TACTAATATTTTACCATAAGTCCCTTAGCTCTCAAAGTAAGGGACTTATTTTGTTTGCAATGAAAAAGAGCTGTGCACTATTTCTTAGTGCGACAGCCCCAGTTTTATCCTATAATGCTTTGGAATTATATGATTTTTTGTGTAAAATGTAGACATAACAGTAGATAGGAAGTGAGAAAATGAACCATAAAATACAAAGAATTAATAGCTATGAAGATGATAGGTTTGATAAAACTATTTTAAATCAACATGGTGCCTTTATTGTTGATGAAAAGTATAAATGTAGTTTTAAAATAATAAATAAAGATTCTGCTATTGTATTATTTGATAAGGAAGTTGATATATTTCAATTGATAGATGAATTTAGATTTTATTCTGAACACATTATTAATTTCTATGAGGAAAATATGGAATTAATAAAAGCTTTTACACCCAATGATATATTTCACATAACTATTAAGGATATTCAGCCTTCACAGTTTTTCGTTGATATAGACAAAGTTAAAGCCATAGAGTCTTTCATACAAAGTGAAGAAGATATTATCATTCCTCTAACAAAAATCAATGATTCTTTTATATCTTTGGATGGACATACTAGACTTTATTATGCAGTAAGTAAGGGATATTCTAAGGTAAAAGGCTATTTGACAGAATCAGGTGATTACCTAGAGGGCTTTGTAGAAGAAGCAAGGAAAAGAAAAATCTATTCGCCATATGACCTTAAATTAATATCCCATGAAGAATATAAGATAAAGTGGGATAAGTTTTGTGATGATTTTTTTAGTGAGAGGGAATAAAAGATTGAAAGCTTTAATGTATTGAATAGTAGTTGAAAATAGGCAACTAATTAATACAAAATAGATGTTATAATTCTATACAATATTATGTTATAAAATGTTTGTATTAACACAATTTACATGATAAAATTTATATAGACAACTTGAATTACAGAAAATTGTAACTTCAAAATTATTTATAGTATTTAGAAGAGGTGGGACTCATTATGAGAAACAAACTAGGTAACTACTCAGTGCAGTTAATATAATCTGATAGCAGATTGTACTGAGATAATAAGATATTTGTTATCAGTTAACTGCATTACTTTTCAAATTAAATTATCATATTTAGTATATTATGAAAAGGAGTAGTTAAATGAATAGAGGAGAGTTTAAAAATTATTTAAAAAATGAGGAAAAGAAAGGTTTTCAGGGATGGGATTTCTCATATCTTGATGGTAGATGGCATGGAGAAAATATACCATGGGATTATAAAAAAATCTTATTGTCTTATTTAAAAGTAGAGCATAAGCTTTTAGATATGGGAACAGGAGGAGGAGAATTCCTACTTACTTTGGATCATCCATTTTATAATACAGCTGTAACAGAGGCATATCCACCTAATGTTGCAATTTGTAAAGAAAGGTTAGAACCTCTTGGGATAACGGTTAAGCAGGTTTTTGAAGATTCAAGAGTGCCATTCGAAGATGATTTTTTCGATATAATAATTAATAGACATGAATCCTATGATATTGGTGAGATTAATCGAATATTAAAGGCTGGAGGGTATTTTATTACTCAACAAGTAGGTGGAAAAAATGATGTAGATTTATCCCAAAGGATAATAGATAATTTTAAGTCGTTGTATCCTACTCATGACTTAAAACATAACATTGAGGGTTTTGAAAGTAATGGATTTGAAATTCTTAAGTCAGAAGAGGCTTTTACTCCTATACGTTTTTATGATACAGGAGCGTTGGTATACTTTGCAAGGATAATAGAATGGGAATTTCCTAGTTTTTCCGTTGATACTTGTTTTGAAAACCTATGTAAAATAGAGAGAGAACTCAATGAGATTGGGTATATAGAAGGAACAGAGCATAGATTTCTTATTGTTGCTAAGAAGTTATCAACATCTAATGAGACAGGAAATTTTAGATATAATTATTAGAATAAGACGCATTTATAGATTTTGAACTCGGGTGTGATAGGATAAATTGTACCATAAATAAATGCTAAATTTACGAAAGTCTAGTAATAAATGATGTAAAGATGTAACTCCAATCTTTTAATAGGTTGGAGTTTTTTGTGATATAATATAAAAAATTATATAAGGGAGAATGTGTTATGAGTAAACATAATATCTATACAATGAGCGTAGCAAAAATCTATCCTCTTTTGGTTACAAAGGCAGAGAAAAAGGGACGTACTAAAACAGAAGTGGATGAAATCATCCGTTGGCTCACAGGATATAGCCAAGAAGAGTTAGAAGCTCAATTGGAAAAACAGATAGCCTATGAGACCTTCTTTATGGAAGCTCCTAAGCTGAACCCAGAAAGGGTTTTAATTAAAGGTGTGGTTTGTGGTGTACGAGTGGAAAATATTGAAGAACCAATTATGAAGGAAATTCGCTATCTGGATAAGCTCATCGATGAGTTAGCAAAAGGAAAATCCATGGATAAGATTTTGAGGAAATAATGATTAAAGTGAAAACAAAAAATACTAATGATATTTTGTAGAATGTGATGGATGAGATTACCTCATTATTTACGTGAGGTGAAGAATACCACAAGTAACATAAATATATAAATATAAAGGCTCACATACAGTGATGTAAGCCTTTTCCCTATTATTTCTTTTCAGATGTTTCTTCTTTTTTAGGGTCTTTATCAAAGTATTCATCTAATTTCTTTCTCATGTTATCTGGAACCTTTTTCTCTATTGGGAAGGCTACTGAATTTATAACTGATTCACTGAATTCTTTAGTTATAATAGTAGTCAATTCTAAGGATTCAGCACTTAAATATTCCATAACATCGTTTCTTGTGTGGATGAAAGCTCCACCCTGTGGTGCAAAACGACAGAAGGTAAGAGATGGAATTCCCTCATCAGCAAAGGCTGTAGAATCACTTGAGTATATGTCTTGTTCCACTTTAAGTGGGAAACCTTTAATCTTAGCCATTTGATCAATATAATCAACTAAACTTTGCTCTGCAGTAACTAGAGCCATTTCTTTTCCAAGAATAGAGCCAGCCACGTCTACGTTAATCATTAGAAGGTGTTTCTTAAGCTCTTCCTCATGGTCTTTTAAGTAAGCTTTACTTCCAAGAAGTCCAACTTCTTCAGAGCCATACCACATAAATTTTACAGTTCTCATTGGTGGATTTTCTTTAAAGTGTCTTAGAAGTTCCATTATAATAACTGAACCAGCTCCGTTGTCATATACTCCAGTACTGTAAGGAACACTGTCATAATGAGCACCGAAGGAGATTATCTCCTCAGGGTATTTAGTACCTTCTAAAGTTACCACCACATTTTGAGAAGTTAGCTCTACATCTTCCATGATTAGCTCTACATGGATTTTAGAAGCTTTGTTCTTAACCATATGGAAGCAGTCTTTCATACGCATGTTAATTGTAGGTATTCTTCCATGCTGTGTATTCTTTTCACGGATTCTAGCTATAGAAATATCAGTTTTATCTTCTTCATCCATGGCAGTACCAGACATAGTTATATATCCAGCAATACCAGCATTCATAAGTTTCTTATAAAGTTTAGGATTTGGACGAGTATTTATAAGCACAAATTTTCCTTTAAGATCAACTAAATTTACATCCAAGCCGTCTTCAATATATACAAAATCTGCAGTTATTCCACCCTCAGGTGTACCGATTGAGCAGTTATATGGTGCAACCTCATATTCTTTTTCAAAGGGCTCTACAACCTTTAGTGTAGCTTTTTTAATTACAGAGCTAGGAGCTTTGAAAGACTCTAAGTGTCCTTCACAGCCAATTGAGGATATTTCCTCTAATAAAATGTTAGCAGCTTTTAATTCTTCCTCTGAGCCACTGATTCTTACAAAACCTATTTTCTTTAGTAGTTCAAATTCTCTTTCAGCATTAATCTTCATTATATTCCCCCCATTATTTGTCCATATAAATATATTATACTAGAGTTGTATGAAAATTGAAAATATAAATGCAGATATAGTTGAAGAGGGCAAAGCCTAACCTATGAACCTTATGTGATTAGAAGCACCTGTTAAATCCATGATGAATTGAAATAAATCTTTATTTTCTTATATAAATTTGATATAATATGAAGTTATGTTAGTAGAATTACATATATTTAAATACACTTGTTAGTATAGAATGCTATAGCGTATGATAAATGAAGAACATTACTAAAGTAGGGGGCAACTTAGTATGATTAAAATTTTTTCTTCGTTAAAAAGCTTAGGACTTAATTATGAAGACGATATAGAGTTATATACAAAAAAAGAAGATAAATACGATGAAGAAACAAAAGATAAAAAATCAACAAAGGTTGATATTAATACATTACTTTATGATAAGAAGGTTACTTGTCCAGTTTGTTTAAAAGCTTTTACATGTAGAGTTGTAAAGGCGTATGTTCCTAAAGTAAAATCAAAAGATACAGATGCTTTTATAAGATATGAGGGGATAAATCCATATTTTTATGAAGTATTGGTATGTCCAACATGTGGATATGCAGCATTAAAAAGTGATTTTCAGAAAATACAATCCTATAAACGTGAAGTTATACTTGTAAAGATAGGCAATCAATGGCAAGGTAAAGAATATCCTCAAGTTTATAATGAAGAAATCGCAATTGAACGTTATAAACTTGCATTACTAAATGCAGTGCTAGGAGAATTTAAAGATAGTACAAAGGCAATGCTTTGCTTGAAAATTGCATGGATGTATAGACTTCTAGAAAATAAAGAAGATGAGAAGGCATTTTTAGAAAGAGCACTTCAAGGATTTGTTATTGCTTATGAAAATGAACGAACTCCAATATACGGATTAAGTATTTATTCTTTACAATATATTATAGGTGAGTTATATAGAAGAATAGGGGATTATACAAATGCTAAACTATGGTTAGGAAGAGTAATCTTAAGCAAGGCGGATCAAAAACTAAAAGATAAAGCTAGAGACATGAGAGATTTAGCAAAAGATTTAGAGATAAAAGCAAATGAAGCTACTTGTGAATAGAGATATATGATTGTATATTAATGAGGTATTTAAAAGACTTGTGGTCATCTACTATTAAGTATATAAATTTTAGCTAAGATTATAATAAAGCCTATAGTTTATTTTATGAAAGAAAACTATAGGCTTTATTAAATTATATATTAACCAATACCACCGTATATTAATCCTAAAATTATTACAATAATAGTTGTTGGCACAAAAACATATTTTCCAAAATTCATAAACCATATACCAATTTTATATTTTGAACCTAAATTTAACTGAGCTAGAGTCTCGTCTCTATCAAGTATGTAGAAGAATACAACAGCAGTAATTAATGCACCTAATGGAGATAGTACTATAGTAATAAAGTTTGTGAAATTGTTAAATAAAGAGCTACTTAAACTTAATGGTATAGCTAGTATAAAAGCTGAAATAGCAGTAATATAAGTAGTCTTCTTTCTACCCCACTTAGTTAAATTCATAATTGCTTCTACGGGACCCTCTAACATAGCGATGGAAGATGAAATAGATGCAAAAATAATACTTAAGAAGAATAAAGAACTTAATACTTGTCCAAATTTCATAGTCTGGAATATACTTGGTACAGTTACAAATAGTAAAGCAGGTCCAGAGGTAGGGTTTAGACCTAAAGCAAATACTGCTGGCATTATTACAAAGGCAGCAAGGATAGCAGCTAAAGTATCAAATGATGCTGTAGTTATAGCACAAGTAGGTATATCAAAATTTTCATCTGTATAGCTACCACACATAACCATACAACATCCTGTTAAAGATACTGTGAAAAAGGCTTGTCCTAGAGCCATAACCCAAGTACTTGGATTTAAAAGGTATGACCAATCAGGAGTAAGGAGATACTTCACACCCTCCATGGAATTTGGTAGACTTAATGATTTGGCAATTAGAAGTATAAATATAATAAATAACAAAGGTATAATGATTTTATTTATTTTTTCTATACCCTTAGAAATTCCAAAACTAACTATTATTAAAGTTATAACAACAGCTAAACCATGCCAAAATACTGTAATATTACTATTTATAAAAGTAGTGAAGTAAGACTCTATATTTATAGTTAATATCTCACCAGATAAACTTATGAAAAAATATTTTAATACCCAACCAATAACAACTGTATAGAACATAAATATACCAGTTAGTCCTAGGGTTGGAATTATAGATATAATAGAGCCATGTTTAATATTTCTTTCTTTGAAGACCTTTTTAAGAGCACCCATTGACCCTATTCTAAACTGTCTACCAAAGGAAAACTCAGCAATTAACCCAACTGTTCCTAGTAGTACTATGAAAATAAAATATGGGATTAGGAATGCAGCACCACCATTTTCACCTAATCTATAAGGGAACATCCATATGTTTCCTAATCCAATAGCAGCTCCAACACATGAAAGAATAAATCCAAGTTTACTAGAGAATTTTTCTCTGTTTTTAATATTTTGCAATTTTAATTACCTCCTAGAAATATGATATAAAATATTTATAATAATAAAAAAGACTCATAGCTTATTACTATGAGACCCTTAACCTAGGATATAAAAAGGCCTCATAGTTTATCTATGAGGCTAAATTTATTGCAACATAAACTCTTTAGCTATCATAGATACAAAACACTCCATTGCTGTGGTTTGTATCTATGATAATTGTTATATAGACACAAACCTATCTAAAAAAGCTAAAGAAAAAGCTATTATTTAATTTTGAAATTGATAGGTTCGTTTTTAAATTCATAATTTTATCTCCTAATGTGATATTTTATGTAATGTATCATATCATTGAAAAAAGCAGAAGTCAATAGATATGGAACTGTTTATACACATAAAAGTCCGTTGAAGTAAATAATTAACTTTAACAGACTTTTTTATTTAAAATTTTTTTTTAGTATGTAATTTATATTTTACTACGCTTACATTTATAATTGGTTAAATGATATACAACAACTGAAACCACAATAATTCCAACAGCAATTCCTAAGGAGGTTTTAAGTGTATTAAGAGCGTAAAGATCAAATTTTATTTTATTTCCTGTTACAGCATAACTCATAGAATAGTATAAGCTACCACCAGGTACAAGAGGTACGATAGATGGTAATAAAAATACAGTTGTAGGTGCTTTATGAATTCTAGCTAAGAGTTCAGAGTATGCGGTACCTAGAATAGAAGCTATCATATTAGATATAAAAATATCATTACAATAATAAAAAGAAAGTAAATAGATACACCAAGTAATAATACCGCCAATAGATGCATAGAATATTCTTTCCTTTTTTATATTAAATAATAAGGCAAATCCTAGGCTACCTATGTAAGCAGTAATGATTTGAATTAAATACTTCATTATTGCAATATACCTCCTAATATAATCAATGAAATTGCAAAACCACAGGCAATAGCTATGGCAATTAATATGGATTCAGTTAATCGTAATAGGCCAGCTATAATATCTCCACAAAGCATATCACGAACGGAATTTATTAATGGAATTCCGGGAATAAGAAGCATAATATCTCCTATAATAATTTTATCAACATTAGCTCCTATTCCTATTTTAGTAAATAAAATTGCAGCTAGTCCAGTAATAATTGAGCAAACAAAAGTATATATTAATTGATTTATGCTTTCTCTTTTGATAAAAGTATCAATAAAGAATATAAGGATACCAATGATTGCAGCCGCAGCAGCATCTATGAGATTACCACCAAAAAAGATAGAAAATCCACTAGAAGCTAGTATGTATCCTAGGCAGGAACTCCACCTTATACTGGGTTGACTTACTGATATTTGTTGTATTTTTTCCTTTATTTCATTGAAAGAAGGTTTAGTTTGACATATATATCTAGATAAGGAGTTAAGCTTCTCAAGCTGACTAAGGTCTGTTCCATAGGAGTAAATCCTTCGTGTTTGGGTTAGGGTTTCTTCATCACTAGTTTTTATAGTAGCTATAATTAATGATCTTATTGAGAAAACATCTATACGGTCAATTTCATAAACTTTACAAATACGAATAATTGTATCTTCAACACGATTAGTTTCACCACCAACTCGTAGCATATGCTCACCAATATCTAAGGAAAGGCTTAGTATTTTGGACGCTTCAATTGTGATTTCATTCTCCTTCATAAATGTCTCCTTTAAGTTAGTTTATATTCCCATATTTATAATATTAGAATATAAAGATTATTACAATGAGATAATTCTAATAAGTTCGATTTATGTATTTTAAATACAAATAGATGTTAGTCAGAAATAAAATGATAAAGAGAAAAATCAAAACACCTGAATAGTATTTTAACTAATCAGGTGTTTCTTTATATTGATTTATGAATTACCACAAGGGTGAAATTTCCTTAAGTTACTACCAGAATAATCCACGTCTACAGCAGTTGTTTCCAAAGCCACCAAAACCGCCACAACCCAATAATACCAACCATATTAGCCATTGGTTATTATCGCAATCACAACCAAAATTAGAATTACAATTACGGTTTGTAAATCCTGTACAACAGGAGGTTGGACATCTGTCACAACATGAATTTATATTACAACAACAGCAGCAATCACATTTGCAATTAGAATGACGTCTTCTATGACTACTCATATATATTACCTCACTTTTTATATTTACTCCTAAGATTATGTTTTGGGAGTATGTAATATAAAAGGAATTTGAAATACACTAAAATAAATATATATGATTTATAAAGATGTATCTCACTATTATGATATGAAGATATTGAATTTAAGTTACAGGAAAATGATGATTAAAATTGATATGTGTAAATGATTAAGTTAAAGAGAGAGTTTTTATATATAGAGCGTTTTTAAATTAAAATAGATGAAAATATGTTATTTCTATATTTTCATCTATTTGATTTATTTAATGAATACCACCCATCAGAAGTTATGATTTTATTGAACTCTTTTTAACCACCAAGGGTAACATCTTGTTCATTGTACCAGTCTAAAGCATTGTAGAAGTCTATAGAAGTAAAATCCGGCCAATAGGTGTCTATTACGTAAAAATCAGAATAAACAGACTGAATTGGTAAGAAACCACTAAGTCTTCTTCTACCTCCCCATCTTATTATTAGATCAATTCTAGAAATATCCTCTGAATGTATGTAGGGTAGAATATGTTTATTAGAGGGAGTGGATTCTTTTAATAGATTTAAGTCCCACTCCCATCCATAATGGATTAGAAAGTTTACCTTAATACCACCATTACCAAATTTTTTTCTAGTTGTAAAGGGAATTAAAGCCTTAGGAAAAGCACTTGATTCAGTATTTCCAATAACCAAGATTTCACAATTCTCCTTTGTTAAAAGCATGACAGAATCAATACAAGCTTGTATAAAAGCAAGCTTTTGCTCAGAGGGACGTTTGGTATTGTCTATAGTAAAACCGTAGAATGTTAACTCTTTTATATTTTCTTTTTGGCAAAGTTTAAATACTTCAAGACCAGGATTTATGCCATGTTCATATCCTTTATCTTTGGTTAGATTATTAAGTAAAGCCCAGCGTCTGTTGCCGTCAGGAATTATTCCAATATGATTTGGTATTCTCATATGATTTCAATTAGCCTCCGTAAAAATTAAAATTATAATACTATGTTTTCCATAAAAATACAAAATAAACATAGATAAAAAATACTATTTTGTAAGAAGGTTGTAAGAAGTTAATGATAATATACAATATATAGGAAATAATTATTATGGAGTGATTAAAGATGAGTATGTTAAAACAGGTAATCGAAGTAAATTAATTATCCAATAAGATAAATTGACATTTTTAATGATTCAACATAAAATAGTTTGCGGAGGAAATGGAGTGTTCTAATGGGAACTATTTTTTAATTTATTTTATAGTAGGTTAATTATTAAATATTTTTACAAATGAATAGTAGATTATATTGAAGATAACAATATAATAGAAAAATTACAAAGGATAAAGGTGATTCAATGGGCATATTAAATAGCATTATAGGTATTATATTTATTTTTATAGTAGCATTCTTACTGTCAAATAATAAAAAGAAAATAAACTGGAGAACTATTATTATAGGATTTTTAATTCAATTGGGTTTTGCAGTTATAGTTTTAAAGTCAACTGTTGGGAAGAAAGCCTTACAGAAGGTAGCCACAATGGCAACTTCAATTATCGGGTATGCAAATGAAGGAATAAATTTTTTGTTTGGAGCAGCTATACCTACTAATGGAGGAATGGTTTTTGCTTTTCAGGTATTAACCGTTATTATATTTATTTCATCTTTAGTTTCTGTATTATACTACTTTGGGATAATGCAATTTGTTGTAAAGATAATAGGTGGGGCTTTAGCAAAACTCTTAGGAACGTCTAAACTTGAAACTTTATCAGCAGCTGCAAATATTTTTTTATCGCAAACTGAGTCACCTCTTTTAATAAAGCCATATATCAATAAACTGTCTACATCAGAACTATTTACCGTAATGGTTGGAGGTGTAGCTTCAGTTTCAGGTTCTGTTTTAGTTGGATATTCACTTATGGGGATTCCACTAGAATATCTTATCTCAGCAAGCTTTATGGCTGCTCCAGCAGGCTTGATAATGTCAAAAATGATATTTCCAGAAAGTGATGCAAAAGCCTTAGAAGATAAAATTGAATTAGGAAAAGATGATTCAGTTAACGTGGTAGATGCAGCAGCGAAGGGAGCATCAGAAGGGTTAGGTTTAGCGCTAAACATAGGTGCCATGTTACTTGCATTTATTTCTCTTATAGCTTTAGTAAATGGAATAATAGGATTTATTGGTGGACTTGCAGGTATAGATGGATTAAGCTTAGAAATGATATTTGGATACATATTCTCACCAGTGGTTGCAATTATAGGAGTTCCTTGGAATGAGGCTTTAACAGCGGGAGCTCTTCTAGGACAAAAGATAATTTTAAATGAATTTGTTGCCTTTAGTAAACTAGGACCTATAATAGGTGACCTTTCACAAAAAACTGCAGCTATAATGACTTTTTCACTATGTGGTTTTGCAAACATATCTTCCATTGCTATTTTAATCGGTGGAATTGGAGGAATGGCACCAAAGAGAAAGCATGAAGTTGCAAAATTAGGATTAAAAACTGTGGTTGCAGGCACTTTAGCAAACCTTTTAAGTGCATCTATTGCAGGACTTTTAATAGGATTATAAGATTATTAGTCATGTTGTAATATCACAGAAAAGTTGATACTTTTATCTCATTTTAAGATAATTATATTTTCTTAAAGTGAGATATATTTTTATTAGATATTAAAATATATGTTAAAAACTTCATAATAAAAATATTATTATAATAAATAAAACCTATTTAAGTATGAAATAATATAATTAGAGGGTTTACTATTATTAAATTTTAAAACATAAGATTTCATTATGTAATTATATAAAAATATTTTTAAAATGACTTGACATTTAATATATAAACATGTAAATTGGTATTAACAAATTAAATTGAATAAAATTTAATTTAGATAAATAATATTTTGGTAAATTGATTTTAGGAGGAATAAAATATGGCAAAGATAGTTAATTCAGCTGAATTTAATAATGAAATAAAAGATGGTGTTGTAGTAGTAGATTTTTTCGCAACATGGTGTGGACCTTGTAAAATGTTAGCTCCAATATTTGAAGAATTATCAACTGAAATGGAAGGCAAGGTTAAATTTATAAAAGTTGATGTGGATCAATGCCCAGACATATCAATGCAATATAGTGTAGCATCCATTCCTACAATAATAGTATTTAAAGATGGAAAAAATGTAAATACTACAGTAGGGTTTGTACCAAAAGAAAGAATAAAAGAAATTGTAGAAGCTTATATATAATAAAAATATAGGAGGTTACTCCTATATTTTTAATCTGTAAATTTGGAGGATAAAGCTATGAGTGAAAGATATGATATTGCAATAGTTGGTAGTGGACCAGCAGGAATATCAGCAGCTTTAAATGCAAAAATAAGAAATAAGAGTTTTGTCATATTTGGTAATGATGAACTTTCAAATAAATTAGTAAAAGCTAATGAAATTAATAATTATCTAGGTTTCCATGGTAAAAGTGGTAAAGAGATACAACAAGCCTTTATCAATCATTTAAGAGCTATGGATATAAAAATAACAGAAGAAAAAATAAATAATATATATGCTATGGGAGATTACTTTGCTTTAATGGTAAATGATAAAACCTATGAAGCAACTTCAGTAATATTAGCTACAGGAATTCAATATGGTAAGCTATTCCCTGGTGAAGAAAAACTTCTAGGTAAGGGTGTTGGATATTGTGCTACCTGTGATGCACCACTTTACAGAAATAAAGTAGTTACAATAATAGCCTATAGTAAAAAAGAAGAGGAAGAGGCAAATTTTATTGCTACTTTAGCATCAAAGGTATATTATATTCCTATGTATAAAGAGTTTGTAAATGTTCATTCATCTATAGAAGTAGTAAATGATACACCAGTAGAAATAATTGGTGAAGATAAAGTGGAAAAGCTAGTTTTAAAGAATAAAGAAATTACTACTGATGGTTTATTTATACTAAGAGATAGCATATCACCAGGTCAATTAGTTCCGGGATTAAAAATCGTAGACAATCATGTAGAGGTTGATAGGCTAATGCAAACGAACTTAAAAGGTTGTTTCGCAGCAGGAGATATAGTAGGAAGACCTTATCAATATATAAAGTCTGCAGGGGAAGGAAATGTGGCTGCATTATCAGCGGTTTCCTATGTAGATTCAAAGGAAAAGTAAAATAAGAGATATTTGTATGAATTATTTATAATGTTATTCAAATTATTTGTTGTATTGACATATAAATTTTAAAATTGTAAAATAATCTCAAACAATATGGTTTATTAAGAATCAATTTTAATAAGTCATTCTGTGAAATGGAGAATTTATATGAAGAATTGTGAATGTATTAAACTAGAAAATCAAATATGTTTTTCTCTATATGCAGCATCTAGAGAGGTAATAAAGTTGTATAAATCCATTCTTGATAAGCATAATCTTACTTATACACAATACTTAGCTATGTTAGTGTTATGGGAAAAAGAAAAGATGACAGTTAAGGACATTGGTAAAAGACTACACTTAGACTCAGGTACTTTAACTCCATTATTAAAAAAATTAGAATCTATGGGGTTAATTACAAGACATAGAGACGTAAATGATGATAGAGTAGTAATAATAGAATTAACAGAAGCTGGCTTAAAGCTAAAAAGTGAGATATTAGATGTGCCAGGAGAAGTATTTTGCAAATTGAATATATCTAATGATGAAGCAAAGGAGCTTAAACGTAATTTAGATAATTTATTACAAAGTTTAGAATAGTGGAGCAAAAGTTTAATAACTATAGTAAATATTCATACAAAGTTAGTTACAGGAAAAATTATTGATAAAAACCTCTTTAGATTTTAACTAAAGAGGTTTTTCATAGGTTAAGCTTGAACTTTAATAGAGTTTAGTGAATACATAAAAATTGCACCTGTTCCTACTATTATTGCTACTATTATCCAAGCTTTATTCATTCCTATAGAGTCTATCATAGATCCCATTATGCTTGGTCCCATGGCATTACCTGTACCATAAATAAGTGGTAAGAATGCATTTACTCTACCCCTATGAGAAGCAGGAGTTAAATTGGCTATAAAAGTTCCAGAATTTGTAGAGATTGCAATTTCCCCAATGGTTATTATTAATATTACAATGAAGAATAATGACAGTTCTGATATAAAACTGCAGGAGCCAAAGGCAATGGCATATAATATTCCTCCACTAGCAATTATACTAAGGGTTTTATATTTCTTTGTTAGAGAGGTAATTATAGGAGTTAATAGAATTACTATAAGACCATTACAACTAGCTAATATTCCAAAATACCTAGCTCCATTACCAGAACCAAAGATTTGTCCTAATTGAAGTGGAATTGCAAAACCCCATTGAGCATAGGCAAATTGAAAGGTAAGCATAAGTAAGGCATAATATATTAATATAGGCCTTTTTAAAAACACTTTAAATACAGAACCGGTTTCTTCGTTTTCAAGACTGGACACTTGATTTTCATAATCTGATTCAGAACTATTTGAATTAGAATTTATTAATTTAGGATGAGTTTCTTTAATAAACAAGGCAATTAATCCAATAGAAATTAGTGTAGTTATTGCATCACCAATAAATACTAAAGGAAGATAGCTTTCAAAAAGAAGTCCACCGATAAAGGGACCAATGGCAAAGCCTAAATTAAGTCCCATATAGATTAAAGAGAAAGATGCTTTCCGATTCTCCCTTGTAGTAATATCTCCTACCATTGAATCATAAGCTGGTTGAGCTAATGACGAAAAGCAAGAAGCTAAAATTATAAAAAAGATTAAGGTAGTAGAGGGTTTTATAAAGCCACAAACTATAAAAAATACAGCAGCAAAACTTTGAAAAAATATAATAACTTTTTTTCTACCAATTGAATCTACAAGTTTACCACCTAATATTATGCAAAGACCTTGAGGAATTGCTGTAAGCGTTAGAATTAAGCCAGCATCCTTTATGGACATTCCAACCTTTTGGGTGATAATTAAGGATAATAAAGGATAAACAAAGGCACCTATACAGTTAATCATTTTACCTAAAAAAAGTATGTACACTTCTTTTGGTAATCCCATATAGGTACTAAAAATATCATTAAATTTATTTTTATTAATATGCATAAAATCTCCTTTTATATAACATATAAATTAAGTTTATAGTAGTTCTAACTCTACTACTGTATCTTTTTCATCAGGAAGAATTGCACTAGGTAAGTTTATAAAGGCATCAGCTTCAAATTCTTCTGCCATCCATGGAAACTCTACTTTAATTTCAGAACAGTCTTTAAGCAATCTAGCTTTTTTAATCTTTCCCCTTAGATTGTTCAGATTAGTGTGACCGATTCCTCTATCATATTTAATTATACATTAATATTTTAAAAATTTGTAAAAGATTCACTTTTATTTTTAAGAAAATTTATTGAATAAAAGTATATATAAACTTACAATAGATGTAGTAGTTTATTTATTGAGTAGAATAGATAAGCTTATATTTAAACTGTGAAATACCCAGTAAGAAAATACATTTTATAAGGAGGATAGCAATGAAAAATAATTTAAAGAAACTAAGCTTAATTATTGGAACTATAATTATAGGTATAGCTTTATTTACAGGTTGCTCTAAGGAAGATGAAATAAAGGATGCCTTTAACATTTATAAAAATGCTTGGATTAAGCAAGATTTTAAAAGTATGTATAATATGCTTTCAGTGGAATCAAAAGCATATATAAATGAGAAAGAATTTTTAGAAAGATACACTAATATATATAGCGCTATTGTAGCTAGCAATATGGATATTCAAATAGTAGGAGAAAAGGAAAGAGATAAAAAGTCATTAGAAATACCATTTACTATGACCATGGATACAGTGGCAGGAAAGGTAGATATCAAAGATTATAAAGCAACTTTAGTTAAAGAAGAGGATGGGTATAAAGTAAAGTGGAATGAGAGTTTAATATTCCCTCAAATGGAAAAGCCAGATGATAAGGTGAGGGTAGAAGATTATTACTCTAAACGTGGAAGTATATTAGATAGAAATGGGAACTTTTTAGCACAAGATGATATAGTAAAGTCTGTAGGAATTCATCCAAGTAAATTTGAAAATAAAAAGTCAGAAAAAATTACAGCTATGGCAACTATATTAGACATAAGTGAGTCCTATATAGAAGAACAGCTAGCAGCTAATACTAACCCAGATTATTTTGTACCAATAGTATCTGTACTTCAATCTGATTCTGAAAAGTTAAATAAGCTTTCCACTATTGAAGGCGTTCAAATAAACAATAAAAACTCCAGAGTTTACACCGGAGGGGAAGCTTTTGGAAATCTAGTAGGATATGTGGGAGCCATTACAGCAGAAGAACTAGAAAATAATAAAGATAAGGGTTATTCACAAATAAGTCTCCTTGGAAAAGCTGGTCTTGAGAAGGTTTATGAAGATATATTAAGAGGCCAAGATGGTGGAGAAATATACATTGAAAAGGGAGAAGAAAAAATAACTATAGCTAAAACAGAAGCAAAGAATGGTCAGGATATAAAACTATCAATAGACCCAGAGCTTCAAAGTAAGATATATAGTGAAATGAAAGGTGAAAAGGGAGCATCTACTGCAGTAGACCCTAAAACTGGAGAAGTTTTAGCTATGGTAAGTTCACCTTCCTATGATCCAAATATATTTGTAACATATAAAACAAAATCCTTAAGTGATAAGTGGAAAAAGCTTGATGGTCAGCAGTTTGACAATAGGTTTAATAATGTATACGCACCAGGCTCTACAATGAAGCTAGTTACAGCTGCTATAGGATTGGATGTAGGCGTACTTAATCCAGGAGAAACTATGGATATTAAGGGATTAAATTGGCAAAATAATTCATCATGGGGTGGATATAAGGTTACGAGAGTAAAAGATCCCGGTAAGGCTATAAACTTAAAAGAAGCTACAAAATACTCGGATAATATTTATTTTGCAAGAGTAGCGTTGAATATAGGAGCAGATGCCTTTATAAATGGAGCTAAAAACTTTGGTATTGGAGAAGAGATAACTTTTGATTTCCCAATGGAAACTTCTCAAATTAGTAATGATAATACTTTAAGTAAAGAAATACTTCTTGCTGACACAGGATATGGTCAAGGTGAGGTGCTTATGTCACCATTAGATATTGCATTATCATATAGTGCATTAGGAAACAATGGAGATATAATGCAGCCAAGACTTAACATTGGAAAAAATCCAGAAGCAAAAGTATTGAAAAATGCTATAAAGGCAGAAAAAGTACCAGCTTTAGTAGATGCTTTCTCAGCTGTAATAAATGATGCAGATGGAACAGCTACCACTGCAAAAGTAAATGGATTTAATATAGCTGGTAAAACTGGAACTTCAGAGATAAAGAAAGATCAAAAAGATGAATCAGGTAAAGAAAATGGATGGTTTGTAGCAGTAAACACAGATGATTCTAAAATTGCCATATCTATGATAATAGAGGATGTAAAAAGTAGAGGCGGTAGTGGAATACCAACAGCTATGGTTAAAAATGTTATGGAATACTATTTAAAGAAATAGACATATAATAGCTTAATTAGAAAAGTATGAAGTTTCATTTTGAAATTTCATACTTTTTGTTAAACTAAAATAAAAAATACCTTTTAGTTATTATATAAATTACTAAAAGGTTGAAAAGGATATTATTAAAATATTAAACTATAATATCTATTTATATTTTTATCTAACTCATTGATGACAATGAACCTAGATTCTCTTAGGGTTTCTTTTCCTTGAGTAAAAAGTAAAATTGTAGGGGCTATAAAAACTGAAAATTCTGCACACAAGGAAGGGAATTCATCAATACTAATTTTTATAGATTTAACCTTAGGATAATTACAAAGCAAGTCATCTACTTTACAAAGTAGGTCATCATTTCCTCAAAAACATTTTCCAGTAAAGAAGCATAAAAGTAAATCAGAAGTATTAATTAGTTTTAAAAGGTCGTCTTTAGAATTTAAGCTATTCATTTATGAACCTCCTATTAAGTTTATATATTTATACTATCTAATAAGATATAACTTTATTCATTATAAAAGTCAAATCAAAACTTAGATAAATACGTTATTTAAATATCTTATTAATAAGTAGAAAGACACCAATTCCCAAGCAAAGAAATATAATCATAATAATTATAGGTATGAGCTTAAAAAATTCCAGCATGAGTTTCTCCCCCTTAAAATCCTATATTTATATTTATACTTATTTTATAAAGGTAATGACAACAAATTCCATATAATTGAAATAATTATATATGGAAAACATGATGAATGTCAATATTAACTATGCATGTAAACTTCAGAATAACTAAAGTTCATTAGATTTTAAAGAATATTTGAATATTTATATGTAAAATTAGAATACGTTTAAATATAAAAAGTTATAAATACTCATGATATAATGTATTATAAATTATTAGTTAAAGAAGGGGATTTTAATGCCAAGGATAGGAATGAGGATTATAAAGTCAGCAGTGGCAGTCTTTATATGTTTTTTAATATATTTAGTAAGAGGTACAGGAATGCCATTCTATTCAGCAATAGCAGCAATTTTATGCATGCAACAAGGTGTAGAGAGTACTAAGCAGGTTGGTTTAAATCGTACCATTGGGACTTTAATTGGAGGTGCCTTTGGAGTGATAGTGTTATTATTAGAAAGAAGATTTATACCTGAATCTATGCCACAACTAAGATATCTATTAACATCTGTAGCTATCATACCTTTAATATATACTACAATATTACTTGAAAGACAAACAGCATCCTATATTAGTTGTGTAGTATTTTTAAGTGTGGCTATAAATCATGGAGATGATGTAGTTCCTTATGCATTTACCATTAATAGAATTATAGACACTTTAATTGGGATTTTTGTAGCGTTAGGGGTAAATGCTATGAAGTTACCTAAGAAGAGAAATACTAAAATTTTGTTTGTAAGTACACTAACGAATACTTTAATGGATTCTAAAAATCAAGTTAGTGCTTATACTAAGGTAAAACTAAAGGAAATGATAGAAGAAGGAGCGCTAGTGACATTAGTAACAGATAAAACTCCAGAAACTGTAGCACCTATAGTTAGTAGTATGGATATTAAGTTACCAGTGATTACAATGAATGGAGCAGCAATATATGATTTTAATGAGAAAAGCTATGTTTACCATGAAGGAATAAATAATGAAATAGCAGAAAGAATTTTAAATATATGTGATGAGTTATCTATAAACACCTTTACTCATACCATAATTAATGATGTGATGCACATTTATTATGGTAATTTTACGAATGAAGAAGAAAAGAGATTTTATAATTTGGAGAAAGTACTTCCATTGAAAAATTATATATATAGTAAACTACCACAAGGGCTAGACGTAATTTGCATCATGGTTATTAACAAGATAGATAAAATAGAAATACTACATAATAGGCTTAAAGGATGTAGGGATTATAAAAACATCAAGGTCATATATGAAAGATATAACGAAGATTACTATATTTTAAAAGTGTATAGTGGTAAAACATCTAGAGGAAGCGCTTTGATAAAGTTAAGAGAGATGATTAAAAGTGAGAAAGTAGTTGTATTTGCTGGTGTAGAACAGGATAGTTCTATGCTTGAAGTAGCAGATGAAGGATATGTAGTAGAAAATGCATCTATTACAGTTAAAGAAAATAATTCACAAATCATAGGAGATCGTGAAAGTGATTCTGTGGTAAAGACAATTAAAAAAATATTTTATTCAAAAGTAATTAATTATTAAATTTGAAGCTTCATTTTTTATTTATCAACAAAAGGAAAACATGGTAAAGTACTAAAAGATTAGGAACTTTACTATGTTTTCCTTTTTATATAGGGGACATTGACTTTACACTCTATAGTCACAATTACAATTAAATTGGTTAATTACATATATTAAGTTAAATTATTTAATATAATTTATTGTAATAATAACCTAATTATTACTATGAATTTTACGCAAGTTACATATAAGTAGTAGTAATACACAAATACCTAAAAATGCAATGGTAGTAGGGTCAGATGTCTTTATTAATCTAGGTACTGAAAATAAGAAAATCAATATAGCTATAATAGAAGCTATCAAATCTAATTTTAAATCTTTTCTGATAGATTTCATCAGAAGCACCTCACAATAAATAATTATAAATATAGGTTAGAATAAAATATATATAGAGGTGATTTATGTATATTAATGAAAGGAATTTGAGATTATTATTTCTATTAATATTTTACTGGTGTTGTAATTAAACCACCTCTATATAAGTGTGTTATTCATATATGATTATAGCTTAAAATAATCTTGTATTGTGTTTTTTGGAACGAAAGTTCAGATATCGAACATGTAAGTTAAGATTTAATGTAAAATAAAGTTTAAGTGTGAAAAATAAGGAATTTCAGGTATGAAATAAGTAATTTCGTGAAAATTTGAAATAAACTATATAACAATGGTGTATAATTTTGTTAATACTTGAAATTAAGAAGGGATTTTATGATTAATATTTTAGTAAAAAACATTGTGAATTTTATTGCCACGGAATCTAACATAGAAGATATATATTACCTTGATAGAATTAGATATGGGGTAGAGATTTTTATAAGTGAAGGGATTAAATTCTTTATAATACTTTTAATATCTATTATGCTTAAAAGATTACCTGAATTTTTCATAATTACAGTATTAATTTTAGGGGTTAGAACTAAACTTGGAGGTGGGCATTGTAAAAGCTTTGCAAGATGCTTTATAAAGACTACAGTAATATATTTAAGTATGTATTTTTTATCTTCTATAATAATAATACCGAGACTCATAAGAATTTTAATATTAGTATCTGTTGTAGCTACAATTTTTACAGCTAAATATAGAACTAAGATTAAAGCAATAGAAGCACCTAAGGTAATTTTAAAGTTAAAATTAAGGACAAGCTTCATATATTTGTTTACATATACTTTAGTAAGAGTAGTGAATGATTCTGTATACATAAATCTTGTATTATTATTTGGAACATATATGATTTATGAATATTATATGAA
The DNA here is from genome assembly GCF_002435615.1 of Clostridium sp. UBA5988. NCBI lineage: Bacteria > Bacillati > Bacillota > Clostridia > Eubacteriales > Clostridiaceae > Clostridium > Clostridium sp. UBA5988. Next base: position 20,712 of record NZ_DJBA01000015.1, read on the forward strand.
TAACAGGAGGAAATCTGTAATGAAAAATTTAACAAAAAAATTAGATTTAAAGAAACGTATGAGTGGTGTATTGACTAATGCTAGTATAGGAGTAGGAGAAGCAGCATTAAAAACTCCGTCTATATTCTTTTGGGGAGAAGTTGAATTACCATTAGAATTAAGAGAAAAAAGCAAGTAATAATTATCTAAAATGTGCTATAATTGTTAGGGGTGATGAAGATGCAATTATTGTTAATAGAAGATGATATTATTCAAAGTGATAATTTGTCTAACCTAATTAAAGAAAGCTATAATAATGTGGAGCTCCTAACGGCACATTCATTTAAAGAGTCATTAAAAATCATTAGTGAAAAAAATATTGACTTATTTTTTATTGACATCAATTTACCAGATGGATCTGGGATAGATATAGCTAAAAAAATTAGAGCCATGGAAGGTTATGAATTAAAAGGAATAGTATTTATAACAAGTCAAGGTTATCAGATGGTAGATGCATTTAAAAATATACATTGTTATGATTTTTTAATAAAGCCTTATAATAAAGAAGATATTAAAAGAATCATAGATATATTTATGAAAGAAAATGTTAAGAAAAATGATAATCGAAAGTATAGTATGATAACTATAGATAATAAAATAACCTATAAACTCTATCATGATGATTTAGTTTTCGTTGAGTATATACCGAGGAAGTGCAAAATTGTAACAGTTAAGAATGGAGTAATTTATGCAAAATTATCTCTAGGAAAACTTTTAAGTATGATAGAATCAAACAGTATAGTGCAGTGCCATAAATCCTTTATTGTAAACACTAAATATATAAAAAGAATAGACAAGATGTATACTAAGTTATGGAAAGTGCATTTTGTTAACATTAGTGACATTATTGACTTATCTATAAGTTACTGTGAAAAAGTATTTGAAATTTTAGGGGATGAAAATGAGTATAAATAATTTTTTAGAGTTGTTTACATTGGGTATGATTTGCAATATTTTGTTTGATAAGATTAAAATTAAAAATATTTTAATTTCTATTATATTAGCATTTGTTTTTGGTAGTGTTATAAAAATACCAGTAGTTACTATAGGCGCTTTAACTATAATATATGCATTCATAAATAAATTTTTACATAATGACACTTTTTATAAATCTCTAATAAAGATAACTATATCATTATTAGTTTTAATGATAGCAGAAAGTATTGTTGGAATTATAGTAGGTATATTAGATATAAATACAGAAAGTATAAATTTAACCTTAACATTGGCGGGGGTATTTACAATTACCTTAGGTACTATATATTATTTTACTAAATATGTTAAGTTGAATATTTCAACTATACCTAAGATAAGTACTAAAATTATCATAACAGGAATAGTGAATTTATTTCTAATATTAACTATATTAATATTTATAAATGATAGTCACTTTATAGGCAGTGGATTAAGAATTGGATTATTTTCAGCATTGTTAGTATTCATTATAATAACTATGACTTTATGTAGAGATATATATAAAATTATGAAGGAGAATGAGATATTAGAAATTCAAAATAAATATAATTTGATTTTAAATGAGTATATTGAGAAGTTAAGGGCTAGTGAACATGAATATAAAAATCATTTAAATGTGATATACTCTACCCTTCAGGTGGGAAATTATGATGAAGTTAATAAAGTAATAAAGAAGTATATAGATGATATAACTTATAAAGATACTTTAACAAAGCTAATGACAATAGATAATATAATTTTAAGAGCTCTTATTTATAGTAAAATTTGTGAAGCAGAAAAAGCCGATGTAAATATAAAGTATAATATTAAAAATAGCTTGAATAATATAAAGATTAGCCAATCAGATATGGTAATTATATTAACTAATTTATTAAATAACGCTATAGAAGCAGCTAAGGAGAGTCCCAATAAATTAGTTGATATATATATAGATGAAGATTATTCAACTAACGGTAGATATGTTATCACTATAAAAAATACTGTAAAAGATATGAATAAAATAAATATATCCTCAATGTTTAAAGAAGGATATTCAACTAAGGGTTCTAGTAGGGGCTACGGACTACATAATGTGCAAAAAATAGTGAGTGGTAATAAAGGTAATATTTTAATAGAAACAGACGACGATATGCTTTCTGTTGAAATACATATTTAAAAACTTAAAAAATTTTAAAAATGGATATCAATTAATTTTGATATCCATTTTTTCGAAAATAATCATATATACCTTGAAGAAATTATAAAAAAATATTCAATAAAGTACTTTTAAATATACTATAAAATGATATAATTAAATGGATAATTATTATTAGTTAATAAAGTTATTATTTAGTAAAGGTTATGCAGCTATAAGATTTTTTACAAATCTTATATGTGCTATGAACCTAGGAGGAATATGGTTATGGATTATAATAGAGCTATAGAAATGGTAAAGAGGAATCCAATTATTATAAAAACTATAAAGAACCCAACAGAGGAAATGAAGCTTTTGGCTGTAGAGAAGGATGGAATGTCTCTACAGTATATAAAAAATCCAACAGAGGAAATGAATATAAAAGCACTAAGAAGTAATATAAATGCTATTGAATTTATAGATGAGCCTACCTTAGAAATGAAAGAGTATGCAGTAAAGGAAAGCTGGAATACTTTAAAATATATAGATGCTCCTAGTGAAGAACTAGTAAATCTAGGGATTGAACAAAAGGGATGGGCTATTCAGTATATAAAGAATCCTAGCTGTCATCTTCAGAGGTTGGCTATTGAGAAAAATTATGATTCCATTAAGTATATAGAAAATCCTTGTGAAGAGGTGCAGCTAGCGGCTGTAAATATTAGCTATGATGCCCTAAGGTATATTAATAATCCTAGTGAAAAAGCTGAGATATCTGCCATTAGAAATAATGAAGCTGCTATTAAGTTTGTTCATAATCTAGATAAAGAAAAGATGATAAAATTTTTAAAAGAAAATATACTAGTAATTAAGTATCTTATAAAAGATATTTCTATAGAAGAGCTCGAAGGAGTATTAAAAGAAAGATTATCTAGTGAAGATATAGAAGAGAGCTATGTAAGAAATTTTATCAATTGTGAAAGTATAAATAAAAAGTATAATAATATTTCTATGGATAAGATTATATTTATTCATAAGTATGGAAGTAGTAGAGCAAAAAGAGTTGCTATAGATGAAAAGCTAAAGATTATGTAGGAGGATAATGCAAATGAACTTTAATGATACATTAAAAAGTGTAGAGCTAGTAATAGAAACTAATGAAGTACCTCTTATTGTAGGAGAGAGTGGGATAGGAAAAACTGCTCTTGCAAAGACTTTGGCAAAACAAAGAAAATGGAGTTTAGTTGTTATAGATGGAAACCTTCTAAAAGAGGGTGAAATAGGTGGGCTCCCTACGGTGGAAGAATATACTATTAAGGACGAACATGGAAGAGTAGTAAGTAAAAAGGCAACTATCTATGGTATTCATACAAAGCTTAGAGAAATAGATAATCTTATTTTAGAAGGTAAAGATGTACTTTTATTTATAGATGAAATAAATAGGTGTGAGCATAGTGTACAACAAGAGCTTATGAATTTGATATTAAATAGAGAGATAAATGGATATAAGCTTCATGATAAAGTAAAGATATTAGCTGCAATGAATCCATCCAGTAAATACGGCTCAGACTTTGATTATCAAGTAGTAGATATGGATGCTGCCCAAGAAAATCGCTTTGTTTGGCTTAACATGGAAAGTGATGCAAAGGGGTGGATTAAATGGGCTTCAGAAAATAAAGTTGACAGAAAAGTAATAGAGTTTATATCTACTTTCCCAGAGCATCTTCATAGCATTAATGAAGATGATATAAGGGCTACACCGCGAAGCTTTGAAAGAGTGTCTAAAAGTTATAAGTTATATAAAGAAAATAAAGACAGTATACCAAGAAGAGTATTTTTAAATGTTTTAAGGGGGAATCTTGGAAGAATTATTGCAGAGCAGCTTATGGATTTTATAGAATCGGATAATACTGCTTTAATTTCTCCAGAAGAAATATTTGAAGAAGAAGTTTTATCAGAGCAGGTTAAAATTAGAATATCCAATGAGAGCCACACTAGATTATATTTAACAGGTAGTAATATGATAAATTATATTAGCAGCAAAGTTGAAGAGCTAGAAGGAGCAGCTATAAATAAAGTTATAGATAGATTTGTAGAGTTCCTTAGCTTTTATCCAGTAGATTTAATGATTGGAATTATGCAGGATATGCGAGAAAGACAAAAGAAAATATATGATTTCATATTAGAAAATGAAGACTTTGTAGAGAATTACTTTGCCGCTTACACTGAGATAAAAGGGTAGATAGCCATGAGTAAGAATTTTGAAGAATTAAGGGTTAAGCTTTATAATAGGGTAACTAATATAGTTAATAGTGGAGAGATGTTTAAAGCCAGAAGAGATGGCGAAAAATTTGTAGTAGATATGCCAGAAGATTTGAAGTTAGAGTTTTATAGACTAGCAGATAGAGTAAATCTAGCCTTGATGGAAGATAATGAAAATTTCTATGGATACTTTTTATTTCAGGTAAAAAGAGAAATAAGATATGATATAGCTACACCTACATCTATTAGTTTTAAGGGAGCTAAATATATAATTTATTTTAATCCTCTTATATTTTTACAACTCAACTTGAGTCAGATGCAAGGAACTATAAAACATGAAATTCATCATATTTTAGCATTACATTTAGTAAGAGCAAAGGAGTTAAGAAAAAAGTACAGTACTCTAGCTGTTAATATGGCTATGGACATAGTGGCAAATCAATATATTGATTTCTTACCTTCCTATGCAACTACCTTAGAATGGGTAAATACAAAATATAATTTAAAGCTAGAACCATATAATTCTATGGAGTACTATGTAAGAGAAATTCAGGGTGAATTGGATTTGTTAGAAGAAGATAGTGAAGGAGAAGAGGATGATTCTAAAGTCGATGCTAAGGATGAATATGATCCTAAAAAGACTCATGATACTTGGGATGAATCTGATGATATAGATGATAAAACTCTGAAGTCTTTTACGGAAAAATTTGCAGAGCTTTCTAGCAAAGGAAAGCTTCCAATAGAGATAGAAGCTATGCTAAAAACTTTAAAGGGAAGTGAAAATGAAATCCCATGGAATATTTATTTGAAAAAAATGATGGGAACCTTAGAGAGTAGTAAGAAGAAAACTGTAACAAGAAGAAGTCGAAGACAACCTAATAGATTAGATTTAAAAGGGGAGTTAAGAGGGCATAGGGCTAAAATTGCTGTAGCTATAGATATAAGTGGAAGTATAAGTGATGCTGAGTTTATGCAATCTATGAAAGAAGTACTTTCAATAGTAAAAAATTATAATAGTGAAGTAACTATAATAGAGTGTGATAGCAATATTAGAAGAGCATATAGGGTTAAGTCTGTAAAGGATATAAGAGAAAGGGTTACTAAAGGGGGAGGAACACAGTTTACTCCTGTATTTGAATATATAAATAACACTGATACTAACTTACTTATATATTTTACCGATGGTAAAGGTGAAAATAAATTAAAGGTTACTCCAAAAGGTTATAGAACTTTATGGATAATATCAGGCAGAGGATATAAATTATCTTTAAATGAGCCTTATGGAATAGTAAAGAGGCTTAAGGCTATAGAAGATAAGGATGAGTTTATAGATATACATGATGTAAGAAATGATGGTTGGTCCATGAATAGTGTTGAACCTACAATATAGAGTATTAAAAATTATATAGTTTTACCAGTGAGGCTTTAACAAAATGGGTAACTCTGTTTTATTAAAGCCTCATTTTCTTATAGTTAAGTAATAAGTTTTTAATAAATTTTAATGCTATACATAATATCCACTTATTTAGCTCAACATATAAATGGTATAAGAGTAAAAATTAAAGCTTTATAACTTAGAGCAAAGTAACAAAAGGCTATTGAGGCATTAGGTATATGTCTAAATACCTTCATACCAATATATTTAAACTGTAAGAAAAGAGGTAATAACATGAGAAAAATGAAGACTATGGATGGTAATACAGCAGCAGCTCATATATCCTATGCATTTACAGAAGTAGCTGCTATATTCCCAATTACACCATCTACACCTATGGCGGAGCTAGTAGATGAATGGGCTGCTAAGGGAAGAAAAAATATATTTGGTCATCCTGTTAAAGTAGTAGAGATGCAATCTGAGGCAGGGGCAGCTGGAGCATTACATGGTTCCTTACAAGCAGGAGCTCTATCATCTACATATACAGCATCACAAGGTCTATTACTTATGATACCTAACATGTATAGGATGGTAGGAGAAAGATTACCTGGAGTTATACATGTTGCAGCTAGAGCTCTTACTACGTCATCCTTAAGTATATTTGGTGACCATCAAGATGTTATGGCTACAAGACAAACAGGATTTGCAATGCTTGCAGAAGGTTCTGTTCAGGAGGTTATGGATTTAGCAGCAGTAGCACATTTAAGTGCTATAAGGGCTAGAATGCCATTTCTTAGTTTCTTTGATGGCTTTAGAATTTCCCATGAAATACAAAAGGTTGAGGTTATAGAGCAGGAGGAACTTGCAAAACTAGTAGACTATAAAGCTATTGATGAGTTCAGAAAAAATGCTTTAAATCCAGATCATCCAGTTACAAGGGGAACTGCTCAAAACCCTGATTTATATTTCCAAATGTGTGAATCACTTAATAGATACTATGAAGATATACCTACTGTAGTAGAAAATTATATGAGTGAAATAACAAAACTAACAGGAAGAGAATATCACTGTTTTGATTACTATGGAGCACCGGATGCAGATAGGATAATCATATCAATGGGTTCTGTATCTGAAGTAGTTGAGGAAACTATAGATTATCTAAGAGCTAAGGGAGAAAAGATAGGACTTGTAAAAGTAAGACTTTATAGACCTTTCTCTATAGAGAAGTTTATAAAAGCTATGCCAAGTACAGTTAAGAAGATAGCAGTACTTGATAGAACTAAGGAGCCAGGTTCTATAGGTGAGCCTCTTTATCTAGATGTAGTAAGAGCACTATTTGGAAAAGAAAATGCTCCATTAGTAGTAGGTGGAAGATTTGGACTTGGTTCAAAGGATCCAATTCCAGCTCATATAGCTGCCGTATTTGAAAATCTCAAAGAAGATAAACCTAAGGATAGGTTTACCATAGGAATAATTGATGATGTTACACACTCATCTTTAATGCCAAAGGAGGATATAGATGCTACGCCAGAAGGCACAACCTCATGTAAGTTCTGGGGATTAGGTTCTGACGGTACCGTTGGAGCTAATAAGAGTGCTATAAAGATTATTGGAGATCATACAGACATGTATGCTCAAGGATATTTCTCTTATGATTCTAAGAAATCAGGTGGAATAACTGTTTCTCACTTAAGATTTGGTAATAAACCAATTAAATCTCACTATACCATTGACAAAGCAGATTTTGTTGCTTGCCATAACCAATCCTATGTCTATAGCTATAACTTATTACAAGGATTAAAGAAGGGTGGAAAATTCCTTTTAAATACTCAATGGACAGAAAAAGATTTAGAAGATAGATTACCAGCTGACTTAAAAAGATATATATCAGAAAATAATATAGAGCTCTACATCATAAATGCAGTTAAAATAGCCCAAGAAATTGGGTTAGGTGGAAGAATAAATATGATAATGCAAGCTGCCTTCTTTAAGATAGCAGATATCATACCTATTGAAGATGCAGTAAAATATTTAAAAGAAGCAGTTATAACTTCCTATGGTAAGAAGGGTGAAAAAGTTGTAAATATGAACCACGCTGCCATTGATTCAGGAATAAATTCTATAACTAAGATAGAAGTTTCAAGTAAATGGAAAGATGCTAAGGATGATAAGTTAGATATAATGAAGGAGTATCCTACATTTATTAAGGATATTGTAGAGCCAATGAATAGGATGGAAGGAGATGCTATTCCAGTTTCTACATTGGTTAGAGAAGGAGTAGATGATGGTACTTTCATGGCAGGTACTACTGCCTTTGAGAAGAGAGGAATAGCAGTAAATGTGCCACAGTGGATTCCAGAGAATTGTATTCAATGTAATCAATGTTCATATGTATGTCCACACGCCACTATTAGAGCCTTCCTATTAGATGAGAAAGAAAAAGAAAATGCTCCAAAGGATATGAAGTTACTAGAAGCTAAAGCTCTTAAAACTGAAGCTCCAATGTTCTTCCATATAGGAGTTACACCTTTGGATTGTACTGGATGTGGAAACTGTGCAGAGGTTTGTCCAGCTAAAGAAAAAGCTTTAGTTATGAAGCCACAGGATAGTCAACATGATCAAATAGAAGTTTGGAATTATGTTGTAGAAAAAGTTGCAAACAAGAAGAATCCATTGAACAAAAATACTGTGAAGGGTAGTCAATTTGAGCAACCTCTCCTTGAATTCTCAGGTGCATGTGCAGGATGTGGAGAAACTCCATATGCTAAACTTGTAACTCAATTATTTGGAGATAGAATGATGGTAGCTAATGCTACTGGTTGTTCATCAATTTGGGCAGCTGGAGGACCTTCAACAGCCTATAGACCTAATAAAGAAGGCTATGGACCAGCATGGGCTAACTCACTCTTTGAAGATAATGCTGAGTATGGTTTTGGAATGTTTATGGCTGTTAAAACCATAAGAGAAAGAATTGCACAAAATATAAGAGAAGCTCTAAGTGGGAATATTTCAGAGGGAGCTAAGCCTGTGTTACAGGATTGGTTAGATAACATGGATAAGAGTGAAGGTACAAGAGATAGAGCAACTAAGTTAACCCAAGTTCTTCAGAAAGAAAATAGTGAAATAGCTAAGAAGATACTAGAAGATAAAGAATTCTTTGTTAAGAGATCTCAATGGCTATTTGGAGGAGATGGATGGGCTTATGATATAGGATATGGTGGCCTTGACCATGTATTGGCATCAGGAGAGAATGTAAATGTATTAGTTTTTGATACAGAAGTTTATTCTAATACAGGAGGTCAATCATCAAAATCAACTCCAACGGCTGCGGTAGCTAAGTTTGCAGCATCAGGAAAACGAACTAAGAAGAAGGATTTAGGAATGATGGCTATGAGCTATGGTTATGTATATGTAGCTCAAGTATCCATGGGAGCAGATAAAAATCAGACTATAAAAGCTATTTCAGAAGCTGAAGCTTATGATGGACCATCATTAATAATAGCTTACTCTACATGTATTAATCATGGTATTAAAGCTGGAATGTCTTATTCACAAGAAGAACAGAAGAGAGCAGTAGAGTGTGGATATTGGACTTTATATAGGTATAATCCGGATTTAAAAGGAACTAAGAATCCGTTCTCCTTAGATTCAAAAGCGCCAAATGGAAGCTTTAAAGACTACCTATTAGGTGAGGTTAGATATGCATCCTTAGCCAAGGTATTCCCAGAAGTAGCAGAGGAATTATTTGCAAAGACAGAAGCAGATGCTATGGAAAGATATAATAACTATAAGAAGTTATCAGCTCAAGAATAAAAAATTAGAAGACCATGTCATAGTTATGATGTGGTCTTCTATAATTTAGATACATTATGAGTTTTTATTAATATAAATTTTTAAAGCTTTAATCATAAGTACCAGTGCATAAATACCTAAACCCCAAAACAATAAAATTATGGGGAAAACAATTAACATAGGAATAAAAGCAAGTAAAGTCTCCATAAAAGCCTCCTTATAATATAATTTAATATGATTCACTTGGTGATGTAGAGATAGATTTTTTAGGAATAAATACTGCAAGCAATGTAGATATAATTAATACAATTGTACAAGCAAGGCCACCCTCAGCTCCGAAGTTACCACCAGATAGTAAAGAGTTACTAAAACTGTTAACTTTCAAAATAGAAGGGCCTATGTTCATTCCACTAACAAGAATTCCATATATATTACCTTGTGCAAAGTTCCACATGGTGTGAATTGCACATACTCCAATAATATTATCTGTACGATAGGCATAAACGGAAAAGAATATACCAACTAAAATAATATTAATCATTGGTAGTATAGAAAATCCTGAATTGAAAATGTGGAGAAACCCAAATAAACAGGAGTTCAAAATAATACCGAGAATAATTCCATTTTTAGCAGCAATGGAAGTTAATAAAAAGCCTCTACATAGAAATTCTTCACTGGCACCTTGTATCATAAAACCAATAAAGAAAATAATAATTAGAGGAAGAGAAGACAGAGTAACCTTAACAAAGGATAATTGTCCAGAAATCATTAGAATCAATACAACAGCACTAAACATAATAAGTCCTACTATTAATCCAATGCCATATTCTTTAAAAGCACCTTTTTTTATTAACCCCATAGAGCGAAGATTTCTTTTTTCGCTAAATTTGCAGTATAAAATACAGATTATAATTAAAAATCCAGTACCAAATAAATTTATAAGAGTTAAAGTTTCATTATCCATAGTCATAGATAAGCCATTGGATTTAATCACAGTTATAAAACCTATTATTGCCATAGGAATCACAAGAATAAATTGACTTACTAAAATAAGAACTAAGGATATAAGTAAGTTGAGAAATGGATTGTGTTTTAGTTTAGCTTTTTTTGCTTCCTCAATCATAACGGAAGGTGTGTTAAAAAATTTCATAAGAATCCCCCAATTTAAATTATAAAATATACACAGTAATGTATATGTAACATTATATTATATTTTACACTATTTATATTAATTCACAATATATATAGTGCAAAAGGAGTAATTTAATACATAAGTTTCTATTAATGAGTTCATATGTGAAAATATAATTCATTAATGTATAATAATTAGTAATAAATAACTTATAATAACAGTAAGTAACTATTTAAAATAAAATGAGAGAACAATAAAGCGGAGGAAGATAATTATGAGAAATTTACAAATAAACCTTCCCAATAATCAATATGAAATTTTTATTAAATCAGGAATTATAAACAGTATAGGTGAAGAGATTTCAAATATATATGAAGGAAATAAAATAGCTTTAATTACTGATGAAAATGTAGATGAATTTTATGGAGATATAGTTAAAAAATCTTTAGAAGATAATGATTTTAAAGTTTTAAAAGTAGTTTTGAACCCTGGTGAAGGTAGTAAATCAATAGAATCTTTAATGAAGCTATATAATGAACTTTTAGATTTTAAGTTAAATAGGGGAAACTTAATTATAGCTTTAGGGGGAGGAGTCATTGGAGATTTAGCAGGCTTTTGTGCAGCTACTCTTTTAAGGGGAATTCCATTTGTTCAAGTTCCAACATCACTACTTGCCCAAATTGATTCATCTATAGGAGGTAAGGTTGCTATAGATTTACCTAGGGGAAAAAATTTAATAGGTAGTTTTTATCATCCTAAGGCAGTATATATTGATCCTCAGGTGCTTAAAACCTTAGAAAAGAGATATGTAAATGATGGGTTAGGTGAAGCTATAAAATATGGATTAATAAAGGATGAAGAGCTCTTTGAAAAGTTTGAAAGTATAGAAAGCTATGAAGCTTTATTTGAATATATAGAAGATATAATATATAAATGCTGTAGTATAAAAAAACAAGTAGTAGAGCAGGATGAAAAGGACAAGGGAGAGAGAATGATTTTAAACTTTGGTCACACCATAGGCCATGCTATAGAAAAGCTTGAAAATTACAAGGGTGTTTCCCATGGAGAAGCCGTGACTATAGGTATGTATTCTATAGCCCTTAGATGTGAGGAGTTAAATATATGTAAGGGTGGAGTTGCTAACAGAATAAAATGGCTACTAGATAAATTTAACTTGCCCTATGATTTCCAAGGGAAAACCAGAGGAGATATTATTGATGCTATTTCAGTAGATAAAAAGACAATAGGAGATTTTATAAACTTAATTCTTATTGAAGACATAGGTAAGGTTTTTATTCATAAAGCCAGTCATGAAGAATTAGGAAAATTTATTTAGGAGGAAAAGCTGTGGATAAAATTATAATAAAACCCAAGTTACTTAAAGGGAATATAGTTGTTCCTTCTTCTAAAAGTTTAGGGCATAGAGGGATAATTGCAGCTGCTCTAAGTAGAGGAATATCTAGAGTTTACAATATACAACTTTCTAAGGATATTGAAGCTACTATGGAGCTAATGAAGGAGCTTGGAGCAGTTGTTAATATTGAAGATCAAAACTTATATATTGATGGAAGAAAGATGTTTTCCTATGAAAAGAAACTAGATTTAAGATGCAGAGAATCTGGCTCTACCCTAAGATTTCTAATTCCACTAGCTTTAACTAAAGATGGTGACTATATATTTCATGGAGAAGGAAAGTTAATTTCAAGACCACTAGAACCATATTATGAAATCTTTGAAGAAAAGGGTATAAAATATTCAAGGGAAGAGGACGGTTTACCTTTGAAGGTAAGTGGAAAACTTACTAGTGGTACATATAGAGTAAGGGGAGATATAAGCTCACAATTTATAACAGGGCTACTGTTTTCTCTTCCCATTTTAGAGGGCAATTCTAGAATTCAGATAACTACAAAACTAGAATCTAAGGGATATATAGATCTTACTTTAGATATTTTAAAGGATTTTGGCATAGAGATAGAAAATAATAATTATAAAGAGTTTAATATTAGAGGAGCCCAAAAATATAATTGTAGAAACTATTATGTAGAGGGAGATTATTCTCAGGGAGCCTTCTTTTTAGTGGCAGGAGCATTGGGTTCTTCTATAGTATGTTCTGGTCTAAATAAGGATTCTCTTCAAGGAGATAAGGTCATATTAGATATTTTAGAAGCTATGGGATGTAATGTGGAAGAAAGTGAAGAAGGTATAAAAGTAAAACCTTCTAAGACTAAGGGCATAGAAATAGATGCCTCTAATTGTCCTGATTTAGTTCCGATTCTTACGGTGCTTGCTAGCCTTTCAGAGGGTGAAACTAAAATAGTAAATGCTAAAAGACTTAGAATTAAAGAGTGTGATAGACTACATGCTATAACTAAAGAGTTAAATAAACTAGGAGCAAATATAATAGAGTTAGAAGATTCTTTAATAATATCAGGAGTTAATGAATTAAAGGGTGGAGAAGTTGATTCTCACAATGATCATAGAATAGTAATGGCCTTGGCCATAGCAGCCACAAGAGCTAGGGGTAATGTAATCATAAATAATCCTAGTGCCGTAGAGAAGTCTTATCCTAATTTCTTTAAGGATTATTTTAAATTAGGGGGTGAAGGTGATGAGTTCAATTATAGGGAATAAAATAAAAGTATCAGTTTTTGGAGAATCCCATGGTGATGCCATAGGAGTTATAATTGATGGGTTACCAGCAGGGCATAGGATAAATTTTGACTTTGTTCATGAAGAAATGAGAAGAAGAGCACCAGGTAAGGATTCATTTTCTACTTCTAGAGTAGAAAAAGATATACCTAAGGTTTTAAGCGGGATTTTTGAAGAAAGAACTACAGGGGCACCACTATCAGCCATAATTGAAAATAATAATACTAAATCTAGGGATTATTCAGAGCTTAAGGTAAAGCTAAGACCAGGCCACTGTGATTACCCAGCTATGATTAAATATGAAGGATATAATGACTATAGAGGTGGTGGACATTTTTCTGGTAGGCTCACAGCTCTTTTAGTCTTTGCAGGAGCAATATGTAAGGATATTTTAAAGGAATATGATGTGTATATAGGTGCACATATAAAGTCTATTGGAAAGATAAAAGATCATGGCTTTGACAAAGTAAATATAAGAAAAGAATTATTACAAGAATTAAGGAAGGATAGATTTCCTACCTTAAATAAGATTATTTCCGAAGAAATGAAAGAAGAAATTCTAAAAGTTAAAACTTTAGGAGATTCTATTGGAGGTGTTATAGAAGGAGCTGTTATTAACCTACCAGTAGGACTTGGAAGTCCAATGTTTCACTCAGTAGAAAGTGTATTATCCCATATGCTTTTTTCTATTCCAGCAGTTAAGGGAGTAGAGTTTGGAGAAGGATTTAACATCTCAACCCTAAGAGGTAGTGAGGCAAATGACCAGTACTATATTGAAGGTGAGGACATAAAAACCTATTCTAATAATAATGGGGGGATTCTAGGTGGAATTACTAGTGGAATGCCAGTTACATTTTCAGTAGCATTTAAACCAACTCCATCTATAGCTTTACCACAGAAAACTGTAAATATAGAGACAAAAGCTGATGATATTTTAGAAATTAATGGAAGACATGATCCTTGTATAGTACAAAGAGCAGTTCCAGTGGTGGAGTGTGTCACTGCCATTGCGATTTTAGATATGATGCTTCAGTAGAATAATATATAGGTATTCTAGAAGGGAGAAGAGTTTTGAATAATATCATATTAATAGGTCTTTCAGGATGTGGGAAAACATGTCTAGGTAATATAATTAGTAGCGATGAAGAAATAAATTTTATTGACTTAGATGAATATATAGAAGAAAAAAACAACATGACTATAAAGGAAATGTTTAGCATTAGCGAAGAATACTTTAGAGATAGGGAAACAGAAGCAGTTAAACAGGTTTCTAAACTAGAAAATACTCTTATAGCCACAGGGGGTGGCATTATAAAGAGAAAAGAGAACATGGATGCCTTAGGGAAAAGTGGATGTATAATATTTATAGATAGAAAACCGGAAAAAATAATAGAAACTTTAGATATATCAAATAGACCTCTTTTAAAAGAAGGAAAAGATAAGATATATGACTTACATAAAGAAAGGTATAAGCTCTATAAAAAATATGCTCATATTACTATAGATAATAATGATAGTAAGGAAAAGGTTATTAATATTATAAAGGATATAATTAAAATTAAGCTCCATAGGCGTTAGTATTAATAGATATATTTCTTAAATCTTATCTGTTTATAAAGTCATATATGGATCCTTTTTAATATTATATTAATATAGAGAATTGAGGTGAGATCGTGGATACTAAGAAAATACTGTCTATCATAAAGCGGCAAGAAGGATTAAAGCTAGATTTCAAGCAGAAGCTATCTTTAGATTTTGAGAGTGGAAAGAAGGAACTAGCTAAAGATGTCTGTGCAATTGCTAATTCAAAGGGTGGAAGAGGATATATAGTTGTAGGTATTGAGGATAAAACAAAAGAGTTAATAGGCTTAGATGAAAGTGAAGTTTTCACAGAAGAACAAGTACAACAAATAATATCTTCTAGATGTGAGCCACCAATCCCAATCTCTGTAGATGAGTATAATATAAAGGGAAAAAGGATTTGTATAATTACAATATATGATGGAGAACAAAAGCCATATCAACTTAAGGAGAACGGAGCATTCTATATCAGAAGAGGATCTACCACTGATACTATGAGAAAACAAGAACTCGTAGAAGCTTTTGAGGAGAATTTAGACTTTTTCATTGAAACTTCTCAAGTGGTGAGAAGTGATATAAATCTTATAAATATGGAAATAGTAAAAAAATATTTTCATAAAAAAGGTATAGTAATAAATAGCTCTAATGAAAAATTTCTTATGAGAAGTGCAGGAATATCATACACAGATAATGATACTGGAGAAGAGAAATGTACCTTGGGAGGTCTGTTAGTATTCTCTGATAACAATAGTCTTTGCATACCTCAAAATATGATTAGAATAACTAATAATTTAGGTAAGGGAAAAGACCGAGTAAATGTTGTACAAGGTAATCTCTTATCTATGATAGATAAAAGTGAAGATATATTAAGAAAAATATTACCTAAGAATTATCCTATAGGAGCTATAGTTGAGGCAATAAACAATGCAGTCCTTTATAGGGAGTATTCTTCCATAGATAGAGTTATAGAAGTAGTAATATCTAGAAACAGTATAATAGTTAATAGCCCAGGACAAATGATACAGAACAATTCCACAGGAAAAAGAATTAACTATAATAGAAGAAACATGTGGCTTTATGAAAAACTAGTAACACTAGATGAAAATAAAAGATTTTTAAATAATGAAGGTGGATTTGGAAGGATAAAAAAGCCTTTCAAAAAAAATGTGACCTTTATAAACTCTAGAGCAGAAGACTGTTTTAAGGTAATTTTACCAGGAACAAAACTCTATGAAGGTAAAAAGTAGTGATATTAAGGTTAACTGGCTATAAATTCCTTATTAATTTGGAACTTATAGAATATAGAATCTATAATCAGTTAAGAAAATAATATTATAAGAAAGGCTGATTGTAAAGAGAAGAAATAATCCTTACAATTAGCCTTAAAGAATTCTTATAAAATCAAAAAAGAAATTAGTGCTATTGTCCTTAACAAATTTAATATGTGAATAATTATACAACCTATTAATATTAGAGATTTTACTGTTAATATTTCTTTAAAATGTGACTTAATCAGTGAAATACCAAGTATTAAACCTATCAAGCTTATAGCAATTATTGCAAATGATAAAATTGACAGTATTGCTAAATCACTGCCATAAAAATTAAAAGGTGATAGTGATTTAGTTATTAAAGTTATAATGATATTTAATATTGTCATTATAAAAAATAAATTGTTTTTGGTTTTAATTTTTTTTATATTCAAAATATCACTCCTTAAGATAATAATGTAAATTATATCATAAAAAAATATTTAATGGTATATTTGAAATAAGTTTAAATGAGTGTATAATAAATACATAAAATGAAATATATTTTTGTTAGTATTTCAGTATTATATTCTTTTATAAGATAAAGCATTATAAGAGGTTTTAAAGGACTACTAAAATAATTTACAATTAGGGGGGGAGAGTAAGTGAAAAAATTAAAGAATTTTTACAAAAATATTATTGGCATATTTGTAATATCGATGACAGTCACATTAATGATATCTAGTATTGCAATGGCAGCTACAAGTGAAGATAATACAAAGAAGGAACTTATATTACAGGTTGAACAATTGGTGGCTGAGTCAAAAAGCATAGGTGTGGAGATAACTGAAAATGAGGAGGGATTCAATTTCTTAAATGAAGAAGAATTGATAAATATTATATCATTGTTAAATTACTCAATAGAATGTCACAACACAGCTAAAGAGCAAGAACTTCAACATAAAATTAATACTAATAAAATTAGTGTTAATGAAGTCCAAGTGAATTCAAAAGATAACTTAGATACAGTAATAAATCCAATGGTAGTCAAAGGCGCAACTACTTATGATGTTAGGGAAGGAACTAAAGATTGTTCAATAACCAAGACAGTTCCTTATGGTGGTAAAACAAAACAGGTCACTACTAGTGTTTTAATATATGCTAGATGGGCTAATAAATGTGTTGGAAATAGTTATAATGAAGATGTTAAAGAAAGTGTTTATAAAGTAAGTCAGTATTGTGCTACCAAAGGTTCAAATATATCCTTTGGCAACATAAAATCATTTAAGCAAAATACTATAGGGATAGAAAAAAAGACAGCTTCTGGCTTTAAAGTAGTGGGTACTGGAACGTATAAGATTGATTATAAGGGTGTACAAATAGAATTCTTTGTGCCATTTTCAACAACATTTTCAAGGGATGATGGTACTTTTCAATACACTAGTAAAACAGCACCATTTTAATAAAATTCAATAAAACATCATAGATACTAGAAGTTTATTTGTATATAATTTATTTGAAAGAAATATAGATTTTATATTAGATAAGAAATACCAATTGTAAGAGATGAAATATGCCTTATAACTGGTATTTTTTACTGGAATAATATATTCAAAGAAAACATTAATTATAAGATAAAGAAAATAAAATTTAACATTAGTATAAAGCTAATTTTAGTAGTTTAGCCATTGAAAGGAGGAAAAAAGATAATGAAAAAAGTAATGTGGTTAGGTTTTTCTATAGAAATAACAGTATTGATAATAATGTTATTATTTGTTGTATTCCAGAAACCAGTACCAGGATTACTCGTTGGTATTTTTGTAGTTGGAATGTTAACAAGCATAATATCTTCATTTCTCGTACAACGAGAGAAGATTAAAGAAAATTAAACTATTTAAATATACGAAATTTTATATAGGAAACTAGTCATATTTTAAACTATGAAACTAGTTAAATATGATCCTAGGTAACTATATAACTTTTTAACTAGTTAACTAGTTGTTGGCACCGTGGGGGTTTGCGGGTTTTTTGAATATTTTTATTTATTAAATGAATAGAAATTTATATTAAATTAAGTGGAGGAGGAAAATCATAATATGAATTATTTATCAGAATTTACTGTAATTTTAACCTGTTTTTTTACCTTCTACTGTTTTAATGAATTTATGTTTTCAATACACTTATGTGATAGTGATAATATTAATAAGGATGCTTTCAATGAAGTATTATATTTTAAAAATATAATGTCAATTGTATATTTATTTTGCTTTATTTGTTTTTTTTCTTTAACTATTTTTGGCTATCTTAAGAATTGTATTTTTACTCCATGGGAAGCTAGGGTATTAGGTGTTCAAACATACATAACATTACTGATAATACTTAGTCTGTCAGAGTTTTTTAAATATAAGAAGGAAAAATATAAGATAAAGAAAACAAAAATTAGTATTAGGAGAAAACTAATTTTAGTGCTTTCAATACTTATCTTTTCTTTGATTTCCACCCTTATAAGTGCGTATATGATTTTATAATATTAATGTAAAGAGTATTTTTATAACTATGGATATAAGAGGTACTAGGATAAGCTTTTAAATTAAGAATATAAAGTATTATTATATGATATAATCTTATTAAATAAAGGTAAAACTTAAAGTAAAGTAGATAAGTTAGATAACTATCTAAATAATAGTTATATGTTTTGTAATATGAAATGTATCGAAGTGTAATGATATAAAAATATGGAGGAGTATTTTATGTTTGAAATATATCATGGAAGTAATATAGAAATAAAAGCACCTCAGCTTATTAAAGAGAGTAAATTTCATAAGGATTTTGGTGAAGGTTTTTACTGTACAAATATAAAGAAGCAAGCTATAAGATGGGCAATTAGAAAAGGAAAATCTAAAGGGTATGTAAGTACCTATAATTATGATTATATAAAAACTAAGGATCTAAACACATTAAGATTTAACGTTATGACGGAAGAATGGCTAGATTTCATTATATCTTGTAGAAATGGTAAACTTCATTCCTATGATATAGTAGAAGGACCTATGGCTGATGATGAAATATATAACTATATTAATGACTATATTAGTGGGGTTATTCCTAGACATGTATTTTGGGAACTAGCTAAATTTAGGTATCCCACCCATCAATTATGTTTCTGTAGTGAAAAGGCCCTAAGTTGTTTGCAGTGGAGAGGAAGTGAAGTATATGAGAAATGATAAATTTGATAATGAGCTGTTTTTTACCTGCTCCATTATTGAGTATATAGGTAGATTAACTAAAAATAAAAGAGCATATATAGTTAATATGCTAGGAGCAAAGGGAATTAATTTTATATATGAATTTGCAGATGTACTACATTCTGAGAACATAGATGCCGTTGCAGATGAATTTATAAGAGATTATAGTATAATAAATGGTACCTTTGATAATGTTAAAGAATGTGAAGAAGAGGGATATAGAGTCCCTTCATTTTGGGATATAGGTAAAGTTTATATGAGATTAATCATGCCCCTTTGCGATAATGAATTTAACAATGATAAGTTAGACATTTTAATAGAGGTATATAATTCTTATATAGCAGAGTGCATAGATGATTATGTAATTGGATTTTACTTTTCTAGTCCAGAATGTATATATGAAAGCTATAAAGCAGGAGAAATGCTAACGGTATAGGTAATGGGTTCAGAGAATATTTGCTACAAGGAGTGTACTACTAACTCTTCACTTCATGACTAGAGGATTTAATATAGTTAACTAGTTGGTGGCGCTGTGGGGGTTTGCGTTTTTTTTAGATATTTTTATTTATTAAATGTTGGTATTTAAATCTAGTTATTTTTTTTATTTATATAAGATATAACGCTGTATCCTATAATGTTATAATCACATTATGATAATTTTATAAATTCAGTTAATTAAAGTAACTTACATTATGGTATAATATAATTATATTGGTTACTTCCTCGATAGTAACTAAAACATGAGGGTTGATACTACTAATTGTCAACTAAAATAAAGAGTACAGGTGCTAGTTGCCTGTATAAAGCCAATGGGCTTAAATGAAGTCTAGCTTGAAGATTGAAAGCTCTCTTAATAAGAGAGCTTTTTATAAAATTATTGTGTTTATAAAGTTATTAGTGATTTTTTTTATTATTGGTATAGGCTCTGACTATTTATTTAAGTCAGGGGGAGTAGATTTTCTTAAAAGCTTTTCAATTGCACTTCGCATGTCACTAGGGATAACATATGTAATATACTCTATTATTAAAAAATAAGATAATCTATGACTTAGTATAGGATTGCAATTAGAAAAAAGAAATCCTTTAGTCGTATATGATATAATTTTATTAAAAGAAGGTAAAATTTAAAATGGATAAGTTAGGTAATTATCTAAAGAATAGTTATTTGGGGTGATAGTAATAATGAACAAATTAGATTTAAGTGAATTAGTTAATAAATATTCAAAGAATGATGAATCATATTTTAGTGGTTTACTTATGTATAAAGATAAGGAAGTTGCTATTATAGAGGATTCTAAACTAACTAAGGTTATAGACAAGTCATTATTGCCAATAATAATGTTAAATGAAAATATAGGTTCTTTTGATGTATGGTTACAAACTAGAGTTATTGATACTCATAGAACTAACTCTAGGCATGTAAGACGTAGGTTAAGTGTTAGAAGCGAAGTTCCAAATGAAATAGTTGTAAAATCCAGAGCTGTTAGTATAACTGATAGCTATTGGTTAAAATGGACTAATGAAAATTTAACATATAATAATATCAGAAGCAAACTATCAGATGGATTAAATACAATCGCTCTTTATGGGAATTCAGAAAATGTTAGATTTAATGATACTGATTTAACCCCAGAGTTAACCAATATTGGAAGCTTTGAAAAGTGTTGGAAGCTTATTGATGGAACTTGGTTCATGATTAAAAAAGCAACCTACAAAGAAAATTTCGCTGAGGTATTAATATCTAAAATAGCCATTCATCTCGGATTTAATGCTATATTATATGAACCTTTAGATCATGGAAGATTAGTAAAATCTAAAGATTTCACTAATAATGCAGAGGTAGATTTTGAACCAATGTTTTCTTTTGTAAGGGATTATTGGGATATTGATAACTCCATAGAAATAATAAATCAATTAGGCTTCATAAATGAATTTTTAGATATAACTTATATGGATGCACTGTGCTATAACATAGATAGACATACATATAATTTTGGTATTATAAGAAAAGATGGAGAACCTATTAGTTTGGCACCTAATTTTGACAATAATCTTGGTTTATCAGGGGTGTTAAATGATAAAGGATTAGAAAAAACGTGGTATTCAACGGCCTTTACAAGGCAGAATTATATACCTATTTTAAGTGCCTATAATTACAAAGCACCACATATTAACTTGGAAGAAGTATATATGATAATAAACGAAACCTTGAAAGACTTTCCAGCATTAATTGAAGAGGAAGGTTTTAATGAAGTTGTATTTAATATCATTAAAAATAATTATGATGAATTAACAAAAGCATTATAATATCATGGTAATGTGAATATACTTTAAATTATTAAATAACTATAGGAAAATAAGAAACTGTAGCTTAAATTAATAAATATAAAACCTCTGAGGAACTTATGAACTTACCTAATCTAAAGAAATGGGTGCTTGTATTTGTTAAAGATAAATGTGTTATAAATTTAGAGATAGAATAGATGTATTTGCTAAATATCTAAAACTGTAATAAAGAAATAAACTTGGTAAACAATTTAGGATATACTAATAAAAATATAGACCCTTTATCATTATGGATTTAATTAATGCTCATAATGATGAAGGGTCTTTTTAAAATTAAAGGAATATTTAAGGGGAATATTTGTAAAATAATAGAAAAATAATTGCTATTTATCATCTAAACTTGCTATTAACTTGAATTTCATGTATGAAATGTGACATTTTGTGCATTTTTCTACAAAATAGATTGATCATAGTTTACAATGTTGTTACTAAATTTAAAATTATTTAACCCGAAGGAGATTAGGTTGTGAGTTATAAAAAATATTTAGTTAGACAACAGGATATGACGGACTGTGCGGCAGCGTGCCTTGCAACAGTTTCTATGTATTATAAAAAAGAAATAACTATAATAAAACTTAGAGATGTACTAGGTACTGATATTAAAGGAACAACTTTAAAAGGTTTAGAGGATGGAGCTAATAGATTGGGTTTTGATACTAAAGCTATTAGAGTGGACAAGGAAGGATTTAAAAGTAAATATACTTTACCTGCTATAGCGCATGTTATTACTGAGGAAGGTCTTAGTCACTTTGTTATTATTCACAAAGTTAAAAAGGATAAGGTTGTTATATTAGATCCAGAAAAGGGTGTAGAGAAGAAAGTGGACTTGGACTTTTTATAATAGGATTTTTATTAATAGTAAGTGGAATTATATTAAATGAAAAATTAAGAAAAATAGTAATAAATTTTATCATAAACTTTTTTTAGATTTGGAAATAAGGGAGGAGATTTTCAAGATGAATAAAAATAAAGAATGGTTCTTTTTATATATCATTTCTCTTATATTTTTTGGCATATTTATAGCATTATTAAATATTGAGTTTATAGAAAATGTGTTTTTGGTATGCAATACTGAGACTGGAGCACTTAATTTTTTAGTTTCCATAGGCATAGGTTTAATTTTGTATATACCATTTTTTATTATTTTGGGAATGATTAACTCATGGATTTTAAATTTAGTATATATATATAGTTATAAAAGTAATAATTATGGTTTTCTATCATATCATTTCAATCAATCGGTAAGAGTAATTTTATTGATAATGGATATGTATATTTAAGCAAAAATTTGAATAAAGATAACCTTTTTCAAATAATCATGAATTCACTTAAATCACAAATTTTTGAAAAAGATTTTATTTATGATTATTTGCAAAATAATATTATCAAAGGAGAATATACTAATAATGTCATACTAGATGAGCTTTACCAAACCATTATGATAGATTCAATAAATGATGATATTAAATATTTAAATTTAGAAATTAAAGAAAAAATCGAGGAAAGCTTTAAACGAGAATGTTATTTAGATGCAAATGGATTTCTTGCTCGTTATAGATTATATAGGATGTATTGTATATATGTTTTTAAGTTTTATAAACTCGGAAGTTGTCAATAA
>NZ_DJBA01000044.1:0-50315 GCF_002435615.1 Clostridium sp. UBA5988
AATGTTCATATAAATTCTCTCCTAAATTTATCACTTTAATCAACTACAGAGCCTAATAATATTGAAATAAAGCCCTCTTTTTGATATAATTAGTATGTTAAATAACTTTAAAACCTAATGAATAAGTTCATCATGAAATGTAAACCATTACTTAATTTCAACAGAGCCTAAATATTAATGTACTATTTAAATTAAAGAACTGTTAAATTAAAAACAGTCTATTAAGGAAGGATGTTAATAATGAAAAATACATACATAAATATTCTTAAAAGAGAAGTTATACCAGCCTTAGGATGTACAGAGCCCATAGCTCTAGCCCTTGCAACGGCGAAATGTAGTCAAGCTTTAGGAGGAGTTCCAGATAGGGTTACGGTTCTTGTTAGCTGTAATATTCTAAAAAATGGTATGGGAGTAGGGATACCTGGTACAGGAATGGTTGGTTTAAATATTGCAGCAGCTCTTGGAGCTATTGGTGGCAATGCAGAGGCTGGATTAGAGGTTTTAAAGGATGTTACTAAATCAGATATTGAAAAATCAAAGGAATATTTAGCAGAAGGTAAGGTTACAATAGACCTTACTAAAGCACCGGAAAAACTTTATGTAGAGGTTATTGGACATAAGGGCCATGACAGCTCTTCTGTAATAATAAAAAATAAACATAACAATATAGTATTAATTACTAGAAATGAAGAGATATTGTTTGAAATCGAAGAGGTTAAAACTGTAGCTACAGAGAATAATGGAAACGAGGAACAGCTATCTGTTAAAGGTATATATGAATTCATAAAAACCGTACCCTATGAGGATATAGAGTTCTTAATGGAAGGTATAGAGATGAATCGTAGAGTTTCAGAGGCCGGAAGAAAAGAAGAATATGGACTTAAAGCAGGAAAAATTCTATTAGATGGAAAGAACAGTAAGATGTTTGCAGATTCACTTCAAACCTATGCTATGGGATTAACTGCTGCAGGTGTTGATGCAAGAATGGATGGATGTACACTGCCAGTAATGAGTACAGCAGGTAGTGGAAACCAAGGCTTGACCGCTACTTTACCTGTAATTGCAGCGGCAGAAAAACTAGAAGTTAGTGATGAAATTTTAGTTAGAGCTGTAGCCCTTAGTGATCTTATAACTATTCACGTAAAAAGCTTTATAGGACGACTTTCAGCTCTATGTGGATGTGGAGTTGCAGCTTCAATTGGAGCTAGTTGTGCCATTGTTTATATGCTAGGAGGAGAACTATGTGCTATAAATAAAGCTATAAAAAATATGGTGGCAGACGTTTCTGGTATGGTCTGTGATGGAGCAAAGCCAGGATGTGCTCTAAAAATTTCTACAGCAGTAGGTACATCAGTACTATGCGCAGCCCTTGCATTGGAAGGGGTAGAAGTTTCATCTCATGATGGAATTGTTCATGAGGATGTGGAGAGAACTATAAAGAACATGGCAGATTTAGGGGTAGTTGGAATGGCTGATGCAGATAGAGTTATCCTTAATTTAATGATGTGTAAGTAAATAAAAATAAATAAATTGATTTTTTTATCCTTTGTGTATCGGTATGTGTTGCTTAGCAATTATCATACCGATTTTTTTAGTGAACTGTTGTCAGCCGAAAAAAATTTATATATAATTTATTATAAGGGAATTATTTGAAAATTATTTAAATAAAATATTTTGGGTGGGGTATATTATGACATATAAAGAAATGAAGTTAAAAATGCGAGATGGAAAAGAGATTTATTTATACAAATGGGAGCTAGATGAAGGTGTTAAACCTAAAGGAGTTATACAACTTATCCATGGTATGGCTGAATATGGTAGCAGATATGATAGATTTGCAAAGGAATTAGTTAAGGATGGTTTTATAGTTTATGCTGATGACCATAGAGGTCATGGAAAATCTGCAGAAAGCCTAAGTGATTTAGGATATATTAGCGATAATGATGGATTCCATGACATGGTTCATGATCAACGTGAAATAAATAATTTTATAAAAGAAGAAAACCCATCACTAGATGTTTATATTTTTAGTCACAGTATGGGGTCTTTCATAGCTCAAAGGTATATGGAGATATATGGAGACACCGTTAAGGGTGTAATTTTATCTGGAACCGGTGGTAAACCTAATGCTTCAATGAATATGGGAATATTTTTATCAAAAGTTATAATGAATCTTAGAGGTAGAAGAGCTAGTGGAAGATTAATGGATGATTTGGGCTTTGGAAATTATAATAAGCTAGTAGAGAATCAAAAAACTAAATATGATTGGTTAAGTAGGGACGAGGAGGAAGTAGAAAAATATATTCTAGACCCCTATTGTGGAGGAGTGTTTCCAGTATCCTTTTTCTATGATTTTTTAAAGGGAATGAAGGCTATACATAAAAAGGACAATCTTGCCGGCATACCAAAAAACTTATCTATAACCATGTTTAGTGGTGATAAGGACCCAGTAGGAAACTATGGCAAGGGAATATTATCTCTAGTTGATACTTTTAAAAGTTTAGGTATTAAAAATTTAAGTTATAAACTATATGAAGGTGGAAGACATGAAATATTAAATGAAATAAATAGGGATATGGTTACAGAAGATATTAAGGCGTGTTTAAATAGCTGGGTTAAAGGGGATAATTAGATTAGTAGGATTATCGCTAGTTTGACATATTAATCATTACAATATAGAATAGATAGAGTTGTAGTTATTTGAATTTACTATGGTTTGCAAGTGTTGTTTACGAGAAAATTATAGGAAGTTTTGCCATTGTAAAACAAATGACTTCTTATGGAAAGATGTTACTTAATTTGGAGGAATGATTATGTCAAAAACCATAGAATATAAAGATCTAACTGGAGACTATGTCCTTGTTGATGTGAGAAGTACAGGAGAATTTAATGAGGCTACTATTAACGGTGCAGTAAGTATTCCTCTTTTCAATGATGAAGAAAGAGCAATTATTGGAACCATATATACTAGAAAAAGTACTGAGGAAGCAAAGAAATTAGGGGTAGAGACAGTATCTAAAAAACTACCTTATATATATGATAAAATTCATGACCTTGAAAAACAACATAAAAATGTAGTATTATTTTGTGCTAGAGGTGGCATGAGAAGCGCATCTATTACAGATCTTTTAGGTGCTCTTGGCATGAGAGTTAGCAGAATCAAGGATGGTTATAAAGGCTATAGAGCCTTCATAAATCAGGAGTTACCTAAGGTTAATGAAAAAGTTACCTATATAGTACTTCATGGTAATACAGGAGTTGGAAAAACTGAGATTTTAAAAAAACTTAGAGCTGATGGATATGATGTATTGGATTTAGAAGGCTGTGCTAATCATAGAGGCTCCATATTAGGTGCTGTAGGCCTTGGTGATGGTACTAGTCAAAAGCAGTTTGAATCTAATATCTACGAGGAATTAAAGGCTGTTAAGGGTAAATATGTATTCATTGAAGCAGAAAGTAGAAGGATAGGAAGGGTTTTAATTCCTGAATATATACATTCTGATATGAAAAAGGGACTTCACATATTTGTAGATGCTCCAATAGATTTTAGAAGTAAGATAATAATTGATGAGTACACTAAAAACAATAGCTGTAATGAAGAAATTTGTGATGCACTAAGAAGATTAAAGAAGCACATCAGTGAAAAAAACATAGAAATATATTGTGATATGGTTAATAATGATCAGTATGAGGAAGTGGTTAAAGACCTTATGGTAAAGTACTATGACCCACTATATACTCACAGCTCTGATAAGTATGAATATGACAAAAAGCTTATGATAAACTCCATAGATGAAGGAGTAGAAGAATTAAAAAGCTTTATAGATAATTTAAAATGTGAAGAATAAAATATGTATATTAAGTAAAGCTTATAATTAATGTTTATGGGACTTTCGTAAAATAAACTAATCTAAATGAACGTATAGCATGTACTAATATTATTCCCTAACAATAATATTAAAGCGCAGGCTATACATTCCATATAAGATTAATAAATATTTTACGAAAACCTAGTAGAACAGTAATTATAGGCTTTTTCATATGAAATTTTAATTTTACTATAATTTAAATACAAAACTTTGCAGTTCATTAAAGGAATAGAATTCTAAATTTTTTAAAATAATTATAAAAAAATAAAAAAATACCGCAAAAATAAGAACATTTGTTTTGGAATTTCAAGAAAAAACTTTACTCCTTTGGAATAAAGTTATACAATAACAAATGTAACTCAACTTTTAAGGAGGGATAATATGGCGCAAAAGGAGAATAATAGAGGTACTTATGAAGTTACAGATCTCACATCTCTTGAGAAATTAGAGCCAGTAAGGGTTAGGCCTGGAATGTACATTGGCTCAACGGGTACTAAGGGTCTGCACCATTGTATATGGGAAATACTAGATAACTCTATTGATGAAGTTGCCAATGGATTTGGAGATAGGATAATAGTTACTTTAAATAAGGATAAAACTGTTACTATAGAAGATAATGGAAGAGGAATACCTACAGGAATACATCCTGTTAAAAATAAATCTGGGGTGGAGATGGTTTATACAGAACTTCACACAGGAGGTAAATTCAATAATAATAACTATAAGACCTCAGGAGGACTTCATGGAGTTGGAGCTGCTGTTGTAAATGCTCTATCTAAGTGGCTAGAGGTAGAAGTTAAACAAAAAGGAAATATTTATCTGCAAAAATTTCACTATGGATATGACAAAGAACTTAAAAGGGACATGCCGGGAACCCCAGCTACACCTTTGAAGATTGTAGGAAAGTCTAATGAAACTGGTACTAAAGTAACTTTTTTAGCAGATGGTGAAGTTTTCGGAAACATAGATTATAAGTTTGAAATAATTGATGAAAGATTAAAGGAGCTATCCTTTCAAAATAAAGGCATAACCTTAATCCTAAGAGATACAAGGAAAGATGAAGTAGTAGAAAAGATATATCATTCAGAGAGAGGCCTTTTAGACTTTATAGATTATTTAAATGAAAGTAAAACTGTTCTTCACAAGGAGCCAATAATTTTTCAAGGAGAAAGAGAAATTAATGGACTTATGGTATCAGGAGAGATATGCATACAGTTCACAGATTCTACTGCAGAGCATATTGCTAGCTATGTAAATAATATTCCCACCAAAGAAGCTGGTACCCATGAAACAGGATTTAAGACTGGTATGACTAGAGCCTTTAAAGAAGGTAGTAAGAAGCTAAATCTTTTAAAGGAAAAGGATAAGGACTTTGAAGGGGACGATATTAGAGAAGGTATGACTGCCATTGTAAAGGTGAGAATTACCAATCCGGTCTTTGAGGGTCAAACTAAAACTAAGCTAGGAAATGTTGAGGCCTATTCTGCAATGAATGACCTTGCCTATACTAAGCTAGGTGAATGGATAGAGGATAATAAAGAACTAGCTACTGTAATTATTAATAATGCCATTTCAGCTGCAGCTAGAAGAGAGAAAATTAAAAAAATTAATGAAGCAGAGAAGAAAAAGATAGGAAATGGTACTGCACCACTGGCAGGAAAAATAGCTGTCTGTACTTTGAAAGACAGAGAATTTACTGAGTTTATAGTGGTGGAGGGAGATTCTGCGGGAGGTTCTGCAAAACAAGCAAGGGATAGACGATTCCAAACCATAATGCCTTCTAAGGGTAAGATTATGAATACGGAAAAACAAAAACTAGAAAATGTTCTTGCTAGTGAAGAGCTTAGAATCTTTAATACTGCCATAGGAACTGGAGTTTTAGAAAACTTTAAACCAGAGGAATTAAAGTATGGAAAGATAATTATACTAAGTGATGCCGATGTGGATGGATATCATATCAGAACCCTTTGGATGACTTATGTTTATAGATATATGAGACAACTTATTCAAAATGGAAATTTATTTATTGCATTACCACCTCTTTATAAGGTTTATAAGATGACTAAAAATGGTGAGGTTAGTAAGTACGTTTATAATGATGAAGAGCTAGATAAGGCTAAGAAGGAAATTGGTAAGGGTGCATTGATTCAAAGGTACAAAGGGTTAGGAGAGATGAATGCAGACCAACTTTGGGATACTACATTAAATCCAGCTACAAGAACTCTTCAAAGGGTTACCATTGAGGATGCTACTAAGGCTGAAAAGATGATTTCCTTGTTCATGGGAGATGTGGTAGAGCCAAGAAGAAATTATATGTACAATCACGGTGAATTTTAGGAGGTGTTACAATGGCAAAGAAAAAAGAACCAATTCCAATAGATAATAATATTATAGATGTTTCTATAGATGAGGCTATGCCAGAGAACTATCTTCCCTATGCTGTAGAAGTATCAAAGGATAGAGCTCTTCCAGACGTAAGGGATGGACTAAAGCCTGTTCATAGAAGAATTTTATATGGAGCTTATATGCTTAAGGCATTCCCAGATAAGCCATATTATAAGTCTGCCAGAATAGTAGGAGATATTCTAGGTAAGTACCATCCCCATGGAGATACATCAGTTTATGATGCCATGGTAATTTTATCTCAGGATTTTACCACAAGAAAACCCCTTATAGACGGCCATGGAAACTGGGGATCTATAGATGGAGATAGTGCAGCTGCCATGCGTTATACAGAAGCTAGACTATCTGGAATTGCCTTAGAAATGCTTAAAGATATAGATAAAGATGTAGTTGATATGATGGATAACTACTCTGATACAGAAAAAGAACCTACAGTTTTACCTGCAAAATATCCAAATCTTTTAGTTAACGGAGCCTTTGGAATTGCTGTAGGATTGGCTACCAATATTCCACCCCATAACTTAGGAGAGGTTATTGATGGAGCCATTGCCTATGCAGATAATGAGGAAATAACCACTAGAGAACTTATGGAATACATAAAGGGACCGGATTTACCTACTGGTGGAATACTAATGGGAAAGGATTCTTTAGTGGCTGCCTATGAAACTGGGGAAGGAAAAGTGGTTTTAAGAGCTAAAACTCATTTTGAAACCTTGGATAATGGTAGACTTGGTCTTGTTATTTCAGAGTTTCCTTATAGAAAAAATAAGGCTAAGCTCCTTCAAGCCATCTCAGATTTAACAGGGGATAAAAAGCATAGCAAAGCAGTGGAAGCCATTGCGGATATTAGAGATGAATCTGATAGAAATGGTATCAGAGCCGTTGTAGAATTTAAGAAAAATACTACAGAGGAAACGGCGGATAGAGTCCTTAAATATCTATTTAAGAAAACGGAGCTTCAATGTAATATATCCTTTAATATGGTGGCTTTAGCTGGTGGAAAGCCTAGAACCATGGGACTTAGGACTATAATTAAATATTATATAGAACATCAAAAGGAAGTTGTTACAAGAAGAACAAAAAGAGAACTAGAAATAGCAGAAAAGAGATTCCATATTGTAGAAGGCTTTATTAAAGCCATTGGAATCATGGATGAAATAATTAAGACTATAAGGGCATCTAAATCTAAAAAGGATGCAGGAGAAAATTTAATAAGCAAATTTGGATTTACTAACCCTCAAGCAGAGGCTATTTTAGAGTTGATGCTTTATAGACTTACAGGCCTTGAAATTAAGATATTCCAAAAGGAACATAAGGAATTAGAGACTAAGATTAAGGGACTTAAGAAGGTATTAAGTAGTGAAAAGGAGCTTATTAAAGTTATTAAAAAGGAGCTTCTAGAGGTTAAGGAAAAATATGATGATCCAAGGAGAACTACTATTTTAGAAGATGATAGTGATGCTAATATTCAGTTAGAAGAACTTATAGTAGAGGAAGATGTGGTAGTAACCATGTCTAAGGATGGATATGTTAAGAGAACTGCTTTAAAATCCTTTATTAGAACTACACAAAATACTGAGGATATAGAATATAGAGAAGGAGACTTTAATAGATTCTTCTTTGAATGTAATACTAGAGATACCCTATGTATCTTTACAAATCAGGGAAATATGTATCAATGTAAGGTTGCAAATTTAATTGAGTTTAAGTGGAGAGACAAGGGTGAGAGAATTCAAAGATTTATTAGAACTCTAGATTTAGATAAGGAACACATAGTAAACGCCTTTGTAGTACAGGATTTCTCCATTACTAAGGATGTGCTCCTTGTAACCTCTAGAGGTTTTATCAAGAAAACCGAACTTAGCAAGTTTATTACTAATAACTCAAGACTTCAAGGTATTAAGATTAAAAAGGATGAAGAACTCATAAGTGCTGAATTAGTAGATAAAGATAGAGAAGAAAGATTTATTGAAATAACTACTGCTAAGGGATTAAACTTCATTGCACAGGAGCCTAAGGTTGAGCCAGTGGATAGAGGTATAGTTGGAAAACCTATAGTTAATTTAACCCATGGAGATAGGATAACTCAGTGTAGTTATGTAGATGAATTTAACTATAAAGAGTTCTATATAACCGTTAATAAAAAGGGAATTTTAAAAACCTCCAGTAGAAGAAGTGGAGAACCCGTTATAACTACATCAAACTCTAATGGTGAGTTATTCCTATTTACAGCTGGTGGAGAGTTATTTAAAATGTCAGCCCTAATGATACAAAACATAGATAAAAAAGGTATTGAACTGGAAAAACTATTTGAAGGTTATAATTCTAAGGATCCAGTGATTGCAATAATATCTGTGGATAATGGAGGAAGCTCTAAAGAAAATTTCTACTTCTTTACTGAAAAGGGTGTAGTAAAGAAAACTAGTATAGAAGAATTCACTGGTGATTTTACTAATATCTCAGCATATAAATTTAAGACTCCGGAGGATAAGCTAATTAAAGTAGAGGTTGAAGCTGACAAAGGAGAAGGATTACTCTTCACAAGAAAGGGTATGTGCCTTAAATTTGATTTAGAAGCTATAAATGTCATGGGTAAAAATGCCACTGGAGTTATGGGAATTAGCTTAAAGGATGATGATAAAGTTATCTTTGCAAAGGCAAGAAGTGGGGCTATTTCAAATAAAAATAATGAATTATGTGTAGACTTATTTGAAGAAAACCTAAAAATAACTACCCAGAATGGTCAAGAGAACATAGTGGATTTAGGAGCCTTACCAATTCAGAATAGAGCTGGTAGAGGTAAAAATGTCATTGTATTTATGGATGATGACTTTATAGAAAAGGTAGAGCTAATTAAGTAATATAATTAAAGTGGGGGTAACATGGATAAGATTTTTTTAAAACATGGAGTTAAATTGCTTTATGAAAGAGTTCCAGGAAATATAACTTCTTTTACCATAGGGTTAGAAGCAGGAGCTAATAGGGAAAATTCTAATAATCTGGGCATTGCCCATGCTGTAGAACACATGGTGTTTAAGGGTACCCATAGTAAAAGTGAGAAGGAAATTAATGAGATATGCAATGAGTACCTAGGATTTCATAATGCTATGACTAATTATCCCTATGTAGTTTATTATGGAAGCTCCTTAAAGGAAGATTTTAAAAATGCCTTTACTATATATTTTGATATAGTATTTAATCCAGCCTTTAGAGAAGAAGGTTTTAAGGAAGAAATGGCAGTTATCATAGAGGAGCTTAAGGAGTGGAGTGATGATGTAGTTCAGCACTGTGAAGATTTTTTATTCTATAAAACCTTTGAAAAAAGAAGAATAAAGGAGTTAATCATAGGCAGAGAAGAAACTATAAAGGGTATAACCTTAGAAGAGATAAGGGAGTATCATGAGAAGTTTTACACCCTAGATAACTGTGTAATTTCTGTAGTAACAGCTTTAGACCTAAGTGAGGTTATTGAAATTATTGAAGGTGAAATAGCATCCTTGAAAAATGCAAAACCTTTATTAACACATAACACCTGTGAAATAGCAGCCATGGAAGGGTTAAAACCATCCTTCACCCAAAGGAGCTCTGAAAGAGTTTCGTCAAAGGAAAGTCAAAAAGAGAATACTCTTTCCCTTTACGAGAATCCCAAGGCTGGAGTGTTTATTGAAGAGAATCTCTCCATTAATGGATGCAAGGTTCAATATATATTTCCCATTCACAACCTAAGTGAAAGGGAAGTTACCTTACTTCAATTATTTAATGAATATTTTGCAGGGGGAACTAGCTCCTTGCTCTATGATGAAATCAGGACTAAGAGAGGATTAGTATATGATATTCAAGGGAAGGTTAAGGGAGAAAAGGGAATAAAACTATATACCATAACTTTATCTACCTCTAAGGAGAATACTCCTTTAGTTAGGGCGATAATTAAAGAAAACATTGATAAAGTAAAAACTTTAAAGGGCATATTCACTGAAGATTTCTTTAAAAAATATATAAAAAGTCAAAATTTAAAGAGAATGCTAGCTCTAGAGAAATCCATAGTTTTATCTATGCACCTAGCTGTCTATGAAATAATGCACAGTGGTGGAGAATTACTTTTAAATGAGTTTTATAACCTAAGTAATTGCACAGAAGAAGAAATCCTTAGTGTGATAAATAAGGTATTTGTTAAGGAAACATTAGGAATCATAAGGAATTAAAGGTAAGGTGATTTGGTGAATACTGTTTGGAAAGATAGTCAGTGCTCTATGGAGGTTTTAAAGGAGCTACTTAAGGATATAAAGGTTACTCCTATTACTCTTAGGGTGCTTATGAATAGAGGAATAGATACTAAGGAAAAGGCAGATGAATTTTTAAATTCTTCTTTGAATAAGCTATATAACCCTTATCTTATGAAAGATATGGATAAGGCCATAGAGATTATGGTGGAGGCTATAAATAATAAGGAAAAAATTATGGTCTACGGAGATTATGACGCAGACGGAGTTACTAGTACTGCAATTCTTTATAAGGCTATAAAAAACTGTGGTGGAATAGTAGCTTATCATATACCCCATAGGGAAAATGAAGGCTATGGTATGAGTATTTCTAGAATAGAGACCATAGCAGAGGAAGGCTTTAATCTTATAATAAGTTGCGATAATGGGATTTCTGCTATAGAAGAGGTAAAAAGAGCTAAGGAACTTGGCTTAAAGGTTATTATCACAGATCACCATGAACTTCCCTTTGAGGAGATAGATGGAGAAAGAAGGATGGTAATTCCAAGTAGTGATGCCCTAATAAACCCTAAGCAGGAGGATTGTAATTATCCCTTTAAACTTTTATGTGGAGCCGGTGTGGCTTATAAGTTTTCTTTAGCTTTATATGGAGCTATGAATATGAAGGATAAAAATACCGATGATCTTCTAGAATTAGCTGCCATTGGCACTATATGTGATGTGGTAGATTTGATGGATGAAAATAGAATCATTGCAAAGGAAGGGCTAAAGATACTTTCTAATACAAGAAATTTAGGAATAAAAGCTTTAAAACATATAATTGATATAAAGGATGAGGTAACTTGTTATAATGTAGGCTTTAACATTGGTCCTTGTATCAATGCTACAGGAAGGCTAGAAACTGCTGAGCTATCCTTAGATCTACTACTTTGTGAAGATATGGATCAGGCTATGGATATAGCTACAAAGGTTTTTAATCTTAATAAGGAAAGGCAAGATCTTACCACAGAAAGTGTGGAACAAGTTTGTGCTGACATAGAAGGGTCTTCTTTGATAAATGATAGAGTCCTTGTAGTATATAACCAGCATATCCATGAGAGTATTGCAGGAATTGTAGCAGGAAGAGTTAAGGAAAAGTATGGGAAGCCAACCTTTGTTTTAACCCAGGGAAAAGATATGCCAAAGGGTTCAGGTAGATCCATTGAAGAATATAATATGTTTGAAGAAATGCTAAAATGTAAGGATATACTAAGCAAGTTTGGTGGACACCCAATGGCGGCAGGACTTTCCATTGAAGAAAAAAATATTTCAAAGTTTAGACAATTATTAAATGAAAACTGTAATTTAAGTGAGGAGGATCTTGCTTCTAAAATGAGAGTAGATTCTCCCATAAAATTAAACTATGTAACAGAACAGGTTGTACAAGAATTTAAGTTATTAGAACCCTTTGGAAAGGGGAACCCAACGCCAATTCTAAAGGCTAATAGAGTTTTAGTGGCAGATATAAGATTTTTAGGCAGTGAATATCAGCATGTTAAATTTAGATTTAATGTGGATGGTACTAATAATCTGATAGATGGTTTATATTTCAATAAAAGAGATGAAGTTATTGAGATCTTAAAAAATATCTTTGGTGATGAATATGGAGATGTTGGAAATGGGTATATAAGACCAAAGGGTCTATTTCTAAATATACTATTTCAGCCAGATATAAATGAATATATGGGAAGAAGAAGTGTGCAATTAAAACTTAAAGATATAAAATTAAGCATCTGAAAATAAATAATAAGTGAAATATACAGTCAATATGGCTTATTTATTTTCTAAAGATGTCTTGAACTAATAAAGAGATGCACCTATAAGGTGCATCTCCTATTTAGGGTTTACTTACTATTAAATAATTTATTTAGATATTAATATATCCTATAAATTTCTTTCGTAAGATTCAACCATTTTTTTAACCATTTGTCCGCCGATTGATCCAGCTTCTCTAGAAGTTAAATCACCGTTGTATCCTTCTTTTAGGTTAACTCCAACTTCTTGAGCTGCTTCCATCTTAAATCTGTCTAAACCTGCTTTAGCTTCTGGTACTAATAATCTACTTTTGCTTGTCATTTTATATTCCTCCTCCAATAAATTAGTAGAAGTCAACAAACATATTAAAGTGAAACTCTTATTATTTAAACAAATTTTGCTAACTTCTTAAATAATAAACTTACCACATGCTACTTACAAATGTTTGATTAAAGATTTTTTTCATAAGCTTCAACCATTTTTTTAACCATTTGACCACCAACTGATCCAGCTTCTCTAGAAGTTAGGTCTCCGTTATATCCTTCTTTAAGATTAACTCCTACTTCTTGAGCAGCCTCCATTTTAAATTTGTTTAAACCTGCTTTAGCTTGAGGTACTGCTGGTTGATTAGAATTATTATTATTGTTTGACATGTATTTTCACCTCCTTTGTTTTGATAATAGTATTGTACCCGGATATAAGAAGATTATTTAAGAGAATGGGTGGTAACATATGAAAGATTATGAGCAATTACCTTTTTATGTATATATTCAATGGTTTTTTAATATAAAATTCATATTTTATATTTACATTTGTCTTCATATGTGGCATAACTTAATAAGGAGCATAATATATCTAATATAATAAAAAAACATATTATAATAAAAATCTATAAAATCTATATAGTAATAACATTATTTTTAGCTTTAGCGAGATTACATATACTCGTCTAAGGCTTAGATATTTTTATTTTAAATATTTTAAAGCTATTAAAGCTTTTACTAGGTAATTTTAGGAGGACTTTAAATTGAGTAACAAAAAAATCATTATGACAGGTGGAGGAACAGCTGGACATGTAACTCCCAATATCGCACTTGTGCCCAAGCTAAAGGAGCTAGGATATGAAATACAGTATATAGGTACTGAACATGGAATAGAAAGAAAACTTATAGAAGCAGAAAAAATTAAATATCATAGTATTTCTAGTGGTAAGTTAAGAAGATATTTTGATGTAAAGAACTTTACAGATCCTTTTAAGGTTATTAAAGGGGTTTTTGAAGCAAAGTCAATTATAAAAAAAGAAAAACCAGCCATAGTTTTTTCAAAGGGAGGATTTGTATCAGTTCCAGTGGTGTTAGGAGCTTATTTTAATAAAATTCCAATTATAATACATGAGTCAGATATTACACCTGGTCTAGCAAATAAAATATCCATGCCCTATGCAACAAAGATTTGTGTTACCTTTGAAGAGGCTATGGATCATGTTAATAAAAAGAAAGCTGTACTTACAGGTTCACCAATTAGAAGTGAACTATTTAAGGGCAGTAAAACAAAGGCTAAGGAATTTTGTAAATTTAAAGATGATAAGCCTGTAATTTTAGTTACTGGTGGTAGCTTAGGTTCAAGAATTATAAATGAATGTGTAAGAGAAGCGTTACAGGACCTACTTAAAACTTTTAATGTAATACATCTATGTGGAAAAGGTAATTTAGATAAGAGTTTAAATGTAGTTGAGGGATACGCTCAGTTTGATTATATTAAAGAACAGTTATCAGATTTAATGCAATTGGCAGATATAGTAGTTTCTAGAGCAGGGTCTAATACTATATTTGAGCTTTTAGCTTTAAAGAAACCTAATATTTTAATACCACTATCAGCTAAGGCAAGCAGAGGGGATCAAATTTTAAATGCTAAGTCTTTTAATAAATCAGGATATAGTAAAGTTATAGAGGAAGAAAATTTAAATGCATTGACTCTTTTAGAAGCTATTGAGGAAGTTAATAGAGATAAAGAAACGTATATTAAAAACATGAGCAAAAGCAAACAAAGGGACAGCCTTGGAAAAATAATAGATCTAATTGAAAGCTGCAAAAGAAAATAAAAATAAAATTAATGTAGAGCATGTACTAACAATAATATTAAAGTACATGCTCTATATTTATATATAAATTACTATAGTATATACAAGGAAAAACCCTGAAACCCGCACTATGACAACAACTAGTTAACTAGTTAAATAGTTTTATAGTTAAATATATAAAATTTTCCCTATATAAATAGTTATATAGGGATATTTTTATATAGTAAAGGCTCCATACATAAAATCCTAGGGTATTAGTGAATAATAGTAAATATATTAAACATAGGAAAGATAGGAGAAGTTTCAATGGAGATAAAATTAAAGTTCTTAGGAGCTACTAAGTGTGTTACAGGATCAAGTCATTTACTTACTGTTAATGATAAAAAAATACTTTTAGATTGTGGTTTATTTCAAAGTAATGATTTAAAGTCTTATAGTAATGATATATTGAATGTAGATCCTAAGGAAATTGATTATATTGTATTATCTCATAGTCATGTGGATCATAGTGGTAGGATACCTCTTTTCTTTAAGTTAGGATTTCAAGGGAAGGTAATTTGCACTGAGCCTACTAAGGAATTATGTGGGTATTTACTTAAGGATGCTGCTAGAATTCAACAGGAGGAAACTTACTTTGAAAATCTTTCTAGACATGGTAAGGGTGTAAAAGCTTTAAGTCCACTATATGATGAAGAAGATGTGGAACTAGCTCTAAAAAATTTTTATACCTACGGATATAATGAGGAAATCCTTTTGGAAGAGGGTATAAAAGTTACTTTTAGAGATGCAGGTCATATATTAGGTTCTGCAATATGTGAAATTTTAATCAAAAATTGTGGTGAAAGTTGGATTAAATTGATATATACTGGAGATATAGGAAATATTAATAGAGATATTTTAAATAATCCAGAAAAAGAACTCCAGGGAGATTTTTTAATCCTTGAAAGTACTTATGGAGATAAGATGCATGAAGAAAAAGACAATTATGCAAAACTCCTAGAAATTGTAAAGGATATCATGGAGGGTGATGGAAATTTAATAATTCCTTGTTTTTCCTTAGGAAGAACCCAGGAGATTATATACATGCTAAATAGTTTTATAGAAAGTGGACAGGTGCAGGGCTGTAATGTATATATAGATAGTCCTTTGGCAGCGGGAATTACCAAAATATTTAGAAAGTATGAAGAATACTTTGATAAGAAAGCTAAGGCTCTTATAGAAAAAGGTGATGATCCATTGAACTTTAAAGGACTGCATTTTGTTGAAAATGGTGATGATGGAGAGAAGGTTTATGAGGTTAAGTCAAAATCTATAATTATTGTAGCTGGAGGAGTTTATGATGGTGGGAGAATAGCTAATCATCTAAAAAATAATCTTCCTAGACCAGAGTGTGGCGTATTAATTACCTCCTATCAAGGGAACCAAAGCATTGGGAATAAATTGTTAAAAGGAAATAAAAGAATTAAACTCCAAGGTGAGAATATTGAGGTTAAAGGAAAAGTTTACTATATGAATGGACTTTCAGGTCATGCAGATAAGGCAGGATTATATAATTGGGTAAGTAGTATGAAGGAAAAACCTAAGAAAATATTTCTAGTTCATGGTGAAGGAAAAAATATTGAATCCTTCACTAATAAATTAAAAAGTGAAAATTATTCCGTAGTTATACCGAATTTTTTGGATGAATTTCCCTTAGAAATTAATTAAAAACTTAACAAAGTGTGTTAATTTTTAGGGTTGAATTTTAATAAAATTAGGGTATAATTTAAATGTAAGGTCATGTTAAACATTACCAAACCTTTAGTTTGGCATTAATGTGTCTTAGAGAAATAGCTAAATATAAGTGAATTCATGATAGCATTTTCACAAAGAAAAAATAAGATTATGAGTTTGCTAATAAAATATTTATAGAAGAAAGAGGGTTGCTTACAATGAGAAAAATGAAAACTATGGACGGTAACACCGCCGCAGCTCACGTAGCCTATGCATATACTGATGTAGCAGCTATATACCCAATTACACCTTCATCACCAATGGCTGAACACTGTGATGAGTGGGCAGCACAAGGCAGAGAAAACGTATTTGGACAAAAGCTAAAGATAATGGAAATGCAATCAGAGGCAGGCGCAGCTGGAGCAGTTCACGGTTCACTACAAGCAGGTGCATTAACAACTACTTTCACAGCATCTCAAGGATTATTACTTATGGTTCCAAACATGTACAAGATTGCTGGAGAATTACTTCCAGGTGTTTTACATGTAAGTGCTAGAGCATTAGCAGCACAAGCTTTATCAATATTTGGAGATCATCAAGACGTTATGGCTACAAGACAAACAGGTTTTGCTTTACTTGCTACTAATAGCGTTCAAGAAGTTATGGACCTTGCTCCAGTAGCTCACTTAGCATCTATTGAAGGTAGAGTTCCATTCTTACATTTCTTCGATGGATTTAGAACATCACATGAAATACAAAAAATTCAAACTTGGGACTATGAAACTCTAGGAAAATTCTTAAATAGGGATGCAGTAGATGCATATAGAGCAAGTGCTTTAAACCCAGAGAATCCTGTAACTAGAGGAACAGCTCAAAACCCTGATATATACTTCCAAGCTAGAGAAGCTTCAAACCCATTCTACAATGCAATTCCAGGAGTTGTAGAAAAATATATGGAAATGATCAATAAAGAAATTGGTACTGATTACCACCTATTCAATTACTATGGAGCACCAGATGCAGATAGAGTAATTGTTGCAATGGGTTCAGTATGCGATGTTGCTGAGGAAACAGTTGATTACTTAACAGCTCAGGGAGAAAAAGTTGGACTAGTTAAGGTTCACTTATATAGACCATTCTCATTAGAACACTTCTTTAAACATATGCCAGCAACAGTTAAAAAGATTGCTGTATTAGATAGAACAAAAGAGCCAGGATCTGCTGGAGAGCCATTATATCAAGATGTTAGAAATGCATTCTATGATAGAGCTGAAAGACCAGTTATTATTGGTGGAAGATATGGATTAGGTTCAAAAGATACTACTCCATCTCAAATAGTTACTGTATTCGATCACTTAAAAGAAGAAGAACTTAAAAATGGATTCACTATAGGAATAGTTGATGACGTTACAAATACATCACTAGACATTACAAGAACTATAGCTACTACACCTAAAGGAACTGTTGAGTGTAAATTCTGGGGATTAGGATCTGACGGAACAGTTGGAGCTAATAAGAGTGCTATAAAAATCATAGGAGACCATACAGATATGTATGCTCAAGCATACTTTGCTTATGACTCTAAAAAATCTGGTGGAGTAACAATGTCTCACTTAAGATTTGGTAAAGAAGAGATTAAATCTCCATACCTAATCAACCAAGCTAACTACATTGGATGTCATAACCAATCTTATGTAAATAGCTATGATGTATTAGCTGGAATTAAAGATGGTGGTACATTCCTATTAAACTGTATTTGGGATGAAAAAGATTTAGAAGAACATTTACCAGCATCAATGAAGAGATATATTGCTGAGCATAACATAAACTTCTACACAATAAATGCTGTAAAAGTTGCTCAAGAAATTGGTCTTGGCGGAAGAATTAACATGATTTGTCAAGCTGCTTTCTTCAAACTAGCTGAAATCATTCCAGTAGACGAAGCTATTAAATACCTTAAAGATGCAGTTCAAACATCTTATGGTAAAAAAGGTGAAAAAGTTGTTAAAATGAACAACGATGCTATAGATGCTGGAGTTAATGCTATAGTTAAAGTTAACGTTCCAGAAGCTTGGAAAAATGCAGAAGATAAAAATGAATGTAAGAAGGATACTCCTGACTTCATCAAAAACATCGTTGAAGTTATGAATAGACAAGAAGGAGACAAACTTCCTGTAAGTGCTTTTGAAGGAAGAGAAGATGGTACTTTTGACCATGGAACAGCTGCTTATGAAAAGAGAGAAATAGCTGTTAACGTACCACAATGGATTCCAGAAAACTGTATCCAATGTA
The DNA here is from genome assembly GCF_002435615.1 of Clostridium sp. UBA5988. Lineage (NCBI taxonomy): Bacteria > Bacillati > Bacillota > Clostridia > Eubacteriales > Clostridiaceae > Clostridium > Clostridium sp. UBA5988. The sequence continues at coordinate 18,372 of NZ_DJBA01000044.1, forward strand.
ACCAATGTTCTTATGTATGTCCACATGCTACAATAAGACCTTCTATTGGAACAGAAGAAGATTTTGCTAATGCACCAGCAGCTATTAAGCTTGCAGATGCTAAAGGCGGACAACTTAAAGGCTTAAAATTCACAATGTCTGTAGCAGTTCAAGATTGTACAGGTTGCGGAAACTGTGCACAAGTTTGTCCAGCTAAACAAAAAGCTTTAGTTATGAAACCTCTTGATACTCAAAAGGATCAAATAGAGCCTTGGAATTTCACAGTTAAAATGAAAAAACCTGAAAATCCATTAGGTGTTGCTTCAGTTAAAGGTAGCCAATTTGAGACTCCACTTCTAGAGTTCTCAGGTGCTTGTGCAGGTTGTGGAGAAACTCCATATGCTAAGCTTATAACTCAATTATTTGGAGACAGAATGATGATAGCTAATGCTACAGGATGTTCTTCAATTTGGGGAGGAAGTGCTCCTTCAACTCCATACACTAAGAATCAAGAAGGCAAAGGACCAGCTTGGGCTAACTCATTATTTGAAGATAACGCTGAGTTCGGTTTAGGTATGTTCTTAGGTGCTAATCACCAAAGAGAAAAACTTACTGACTTAGTTAAAAAAGCAGTATCAACAAATTGTAATGAAGAGTTAAAAGCTGCTTTAAATGAATGGTTAGAGAATAAAGATAATGCAGAAGCTTCAAAAGCTGCTACTAAGAAAGTACTTCCATTAATCGAAGCAAACAAAACTTGCTGCGAAACAATGGAAGAGTTGTATAAATTCAAAGACTTCTTCGTTAAGAGATCTCAATGGATCTTTGGTGGAGACGGTTGGGCATACGACATTGGATATGGCGGTGTTGACCACGTTCTAGCATCAGGAGAAGATGTAAATGTATTTGTATTTGATACAGAAGTTTACTCTAACACTGGTGGACAATCTTCTAAAGCTACTCCAACTGCAGCAATTGCTAAATTTGCAGCTTCAGGTAAGAGAACTAAGAAGAAAGACCTTGGAATGATGGCAATGAGCTATGGCTATGTATATGTTGCTCAAATAGCTATGGGAGCTGACCAAGCTCAAACTCTTAAAGCTATAAGAGAAGCAGAAGCATATAAAGGTCCATCTTTAATCATAGCTTATGCTCCATGTATCAACCATGGAATTAAGACTGGAATGGGTAATACTCAATTAGAATCTAAAAAAGCTGTTGCTTGCGGATATTGGGGATTATATAGATTCAACCCAGCTCTTAAAGAAGAAGGTAAGAATCCATTTAGCTTAGATTCTAAAGAGCCAACTGAATCTTTCAGAGACTTCCTATTAAACGAAGTAAGATATGCATCACTTCAAAAAATGTTCCCAGAAGTAGCTGAGGAATTATTTGTTAAGACTGAACAAGATGCAAAAGAAAGATTAGAATCTTATAAAAAACTTGCAGCTCAACAATAGTTTTAAATAATTTAAGGGTTGTCTCCGTTTTGGGGCAGCCCTTTTCTTTATGCAAAATTAGGATAATTGTTGGATGAAAATAAAAACTTTGTATTAAAATATTATAAAACCCTTCTAAAATATGAAGATTAAGGGTACAATGAAGAGGAGTATTATTTAAGGAGGCTATTAATATGGGAAATAACTGTTGTGGAAATAATGAAGATAAAAAAGAAACAGGATGCTGTGGAGGACATGAGCAAGAAAATCATGAATGCTGCTGTGGAGGACATGACCATGAACATGATCACGAAGAATGTGGTTGTGGTTGCGGAGAGCACGAAGCAATGTTCGTTGAGTTAGAAGATGAAGAAGGAAATGTAACTCAATGTGAAATAGTTGATGGATTTTTATTTGAAGAAAATGAATATGCTTTAGTACAAAATCCAGATGACGGTTCAATATACTTATTTAAAGTAGTTGGTGATGATGAAGTAGGAGAACTTGTTGTACCAGAAGATGCAGAGTATGATGCAGCAAAAGCATATTACGAAGAATTACTTGCAAATGAAAATAGTGAAAACTAATTAAACTTCTAAAAGCCGCTATTTATATAGCGGCTTTTATGCTACGTTGTCCATATTCTCCTATGGAAATAATAATTAAGGAGGATATGGAATGGATTATCGGGCTTAAAATAACATGAAAGTAGGTCAATTTCACATGGAAAAACTAGCTATATTTGATATTGATTATACATTAACTAAAAAGGAGACTTCTATAGAATTATATAAATACATGCTAAAGAAGGATAGAAAGTTACTTAGGTATTTACCATCACATATAATAACTGGTATTTTTTATGGTTTAAAGGTTTATAATGCTGGAAGAACTAAGGAGAATTTTTTAAGATTTTTAGCAGGAACTAGTGAGGAAGACTTAAAGAAGTTAGTGAAAAGCTTTTATAAGGAAAAGATAGAGAGCATATTGTATGAAGATGCAATTAAAGCTATTAAGGACTTTAAGGAAAAGGGTTATAAGATATATTTAATTTCTGCCTCTCCTGAGTTTTATGTTAATGAATTTTACAGTATAAAAGAAGTAGATAAGGTTATTGGAACTAAGTTTCATATTGATGAAGGAAAATTTAATCCTAAAATTTTAGGGGAAAATTGCAAGGGTGAAGCAAAGGTAAAAAGATTAATGGAGGAGCTAAAAAAAGACAATATAGAAGTGGATTTTAAGAATTCCTATATGTTTTCTGATTCTCTTTCAGATTTACCTCTTTTAAAGTTAGTGGGTAAGGGATATTTAATAAATTATAAGAAGAATCATGAATTAGAGATTTTAAGGTGGCGATAATTATGGAGAATTGTATAAATGATTACTTTATAAAAAATCATGAAGCTTATGAAAGGGAGGAATTTCAAGATATATATGTGGTGGAAGGTAAGTGCATATATGAAGTTATTAGAGTTATAGATGGGGCTCCTCTGTTTTTAGATGAACATTTAGCTAGACTTGAAAATTCTTTAAAGTTAGAAAAAAAAGAAGAACTTATATCTATGGATAAGATTAAGGAGTACATAGGAAAGTTAATAACTCTAAATAGAGTTGAAAATGGTAATCTAAAGATTGTAATAAATAAGGATAACTTATTTATATTTTTTATAAAGCATTCTTATCCAACTAAGGATATGTATAGTAATGGAGTAAAGACTATTCTTTATTTTGGAGAAAGACATAATCCTAATGCCAAGGTTATAGATAATTCCTTTAGGGGGAAAGTTAATGAAAAAATAGATGCTAGTTCTAGTTATGAAGCTATTTTAGTAAATAGTAAAGGGTATATTACAGAGGGAAGCAAGTCCAATATATTTATGATCAAAGGTGATGAAATAATTACAGCTCCAGTAGAAGGGGTACTTCCAGGAATAACTAGAAGCGAGATAATAAAGGCTTGTGAGGAATTGGACTTAAGGGTAAGAGAAGAAAATATTCATTATGAACATATAAAAAATTTAGATGGATTATTTATATCTGGAACTTCTCCTAAGGTGCTACCTATAAATGAAGTTGAAGGTATTATAAAATATGATAAAATTTATCAAAGAATTTATGATATAAAAGATAAGTTTGAAGAATTAATTACAAGAAACTTAAAGAATTATAAAAGAAGTAAATAGTAAAGTATGTCAAAAACAATACGATAATATATTATAGTATTGTTTTTGTATTTTAGAAGGAAATGATCTGTATTATGTATTAGGGGTGATAATGTGGAAGATAAGACATTAAGGGGAACTGCAAAAGTACTTGATGGCAAACTGATTATTACTGATGAAGAAAATAATTCTGAAGGTCCCTTTATTGTAAAGGGCAAGGATGTTAGTTTATTTGTAGATGAACAAGAGGTAAAAGAAAGAGTTCGAGTTAGCTCTGAAAGTAAGATAGATATAATTTTTAATGAATCTAAGGCAATAAGGGAATTGAATATTAATATTAGTGAAGATAAAATGATAGCTAGTATATCAATTAACTATATTCCGGAAGTAATTTACACTTTAGAAGATACACCAGAAGCACCTATGATTACCTTAAATGCAAAGGTAAAAGAAGAGAAGTTTCCACCTAAATATACAAGGGATGAAATAATAAAAGAACTTAAAGATAAGAACATAGTTTATGGAATTGATAATAAGATGTTAGATGACATAAAAAATATGGACAAGATAGAAAATGTTGTAGTTGCTAGAGGGAAGGAACCTATTGAACCTATAGATGATGTATTAGAAGTATATTTTGATACCAGCGCCCATAAAGGATTCAAAAGTGACCAAAGTGGTAATGTAGATTTTAAATCCATAGGTAGTATAACAAGTGTGAAGAAAGATGATATTCTTGCAAAACGTACTGTAGGAAAAGAAGGTACTATAGGTATAAACTTATTTTCACAGCCTATCCAACCTAGAAAAAGAAAAGTTAAGGACATGATGGTAAAATCAGGTTGTAAATTTAAGGATAAGGATACCATAGTATCCACCATGGAGGGAAAACCTCAAGTAAAGGGATGCATTTTTCAAGTTAATAATGTTCATGAGGTTCTTAGCGATGTAGATATAACTACAGGAGATATTAATTTTATAGGTGATGTAATTATTAATGCTGATGTTAAAGAGGGTATGAAGGTTAAATCAGGAAATGCCATAATTATAAAGGGAAATGCAGTAAGGTGTAGTCTTTGGTCAGAGGGAGATATGCAAATTATTGGTAGTGCAATTTCATCTACCATAAAGATTAGAAGTGAGTTCTCTGAGTTTAAAGGATATTTAGAAGAGTTATCTGCCATAGTGGATAGTTTTCATAGCTTGTATAAGACTGTAATAGCTGTTAAAAAAAGTGGAGAACTAAAGGCCAATATAAAAGATGGTGATATTATAGACCTTGTTATAAGGAGTAAAAATCCTTTAATAACTAAGATGATCAATAAAGTATTAAATACCATGACAGAGATTCATGACAATAGCAATGAATTATTTAGAATATTAAAGATTAAATATGCTAATAAGAACTATATGTTAATAAGTGATGCAGAGGAACTGATTAAGGTAAAGACTTTGGCAGAAGAGAAAATAAAGGCCATAGAAGCTATGAAAGATATTAATTCAGATGCAACAATAGGATATATTCAAGATTGTACAGTATTTTGCTCTGGAAGCCTTGCAGTAAATGGAAAAGGCGTTTATAAATCCAATGTTTATGCAGAAAAGGGTATATATTTTACAGGAGACGGTCAATGTGAGCTTCGAGGTGGAAAAGTTAAGGCGGAAAGTGAAATTAAGGCTAAGATAGTAGGTTCACCTTCGGGGGTTATGACGGAGGTAGTAGTAGGTAAGGAAGGACATATTTATTGTGATGTTGCTTACTTAAATACTAAGTTTATAGTTGGAAATATGGAAACTATAATGGATGAAACATGCAAAAATGTTCATGTATATATAGATAAAAATAGAGAACTAATTGTTGATAAGTTTAAAATTTAGGAGGGGTAAAAGTGGCAGAGGAATTTAAATTACTTGTGTTTAGATTAGGAGACCAGTGCTTTGCGGCAGATATTAGAGAGGTAGAACGTATTCTAAACTATGAAGAGCCAACAAAAATTCCAGATTCACAGGATTTTTTACAGGGAGTTATAAATTATCAAGATGGAATATTACCAGTTATTAGTTTAGCTAAAAAATTTGGAATATATAATCTGGAAGATAAAGAAAAGGATGGTTCAATAATCGTTGCTAGAAACGAAGATGGTGCCATGGGAGTTATAGTAGAGGCTGTTAATGAAGTTATATCTAGGAAAGTTGAGGATTTAGAACCCACACCAGATATATCTTCTAATATATCTAAGAGATATGTTAAGGGGATAATAAAAGACAAGAACAAAAATACTATTATTTTACTTTTAAATTTAAATGAACTTCTTTCAAAGGATGAAAAGGAGAAGATAGAAAGGTAAGCTATGGAATACAAGGAGATAAAAGTAGGCATTGCAGATTATAAAATAGCCAATTGTCCAGATAGACTTATGACAATTGGGCTAGGTTCTTGTATTGGTATTGCCATCATAGATAAAAAAAGTGGAATTGGAGGCCTTGCCCATATTATGCTTCCAGACAGTGAAAAGTTTAATAAGATAGCAAATGAAATAAAGTTTGCTAATCTTGCAATACCTATTTTGATTAAAGAAATGATAGAAAATGGTGCAAAAGAGAAATATCTAAGAGCCAAGATTGCTGGTGGGGCATCTATGTTTAACTTTGCAGACAGTAAGGTTAATATGGATATAGGTGCTAGAAATAGTGTAGCAGTTAAGGATATATTAAAGGCTAGAAAGATACCTATAGATAGTGAAGAAATTGGAGGAACGAAAGGAAGAACAATAACCTTTGATACAGTTACAGGGGAGCTATATGTAAAAACTGTAGGAGAAGGTATTAAAATTATATAGAAATTAATGATTGGAGTGATTACATATGGTACAAAAGATTTCAGTTATGGTTGTAGATGACTCCGCTTTAATGCGAAAGATGATATCAGATATGATAAATATGGAAGATGACATGGAAGTGATAGCAATTGCAAGAAATGGAGAAGATCTTTTAGAAAAGTTAAAAAAGCAGGTTCCAGATGTTATCACTTTAGATATTGAAATGCCAAAGATGAATGGAATAGAAGCTTTGAAGAAAATAATGGAGTTAAAGATACCTACTAAAGTTATTATGATTAGTAGTTTAACACAAGATGGTGCCGAGGAAACTATGGAATGTTTAGATAATGGAGCTATAGATTTTGTACCAAAACCATCAGGTTCAATTTCTTTAAACATTAATGTAGTTAGAGAAATTTTAGTTTCAAAAATAAGAGGCATCAGATTTGTTAGAAAGACCTCGTCTATTAGTAACACAAAAAATGTTCACATTAAAGAAGATAAAAAAAGAGAAATACATAGGGTTTCTACAGTATTGAAAATAAGAGAAAGAGACTCAATGCCTAAAGCTGTAAGAAGTAAAGAAATAGGTAATAAAAAAATCTCAGCAATTGTAATGGGGGCATCTACAGGTGGTCCTAAGGCATTATTTAATGTCATTACAAACCTTCCAGAAAAATTAGGAGTTCCTATATTAGTGGTTCAGCATATGCCAGAAGGCTTTACAAAAGCCTTTGCTGAAAGACTTGATAAATTTTCTAAGGTTAAGGTGGTGGAAGCCAGGGAAGGTATGTCCATAGAAAAGGATGTTGTATATATAGCACCTGGTGGTAAGCATATGGAGATAAGTAGAAACAAAACTATAACCTTAAACTTAGAACCTCCAATGTGGGGAGTAAGGCCAGCTGTAGACAAGCTGTTTATATCAGGAGCTAAGGTATTTGGTGAGAATCTATTAGGTATTATCCTCACTGGTATGGGAAGAGATGGGGCTGATGGAATTATAGAAGTGAAAAAAGCAGGTGGAGCCACTATATCAGAAGATGAGTCTACTTGTATAATATATGGAATGCCTAAAGCAGCTTACGACACTAATATGATAGACGAAGTTATTCCACTTTATGATATTAGTAAAAAGATAGCTAATATAGTACTGGGGGATGTGAAGAATTAATGGATTTTACAAAGTTTGAAAATTTCGTATTAAGAGAGTTTAATTTAGATTTGTCTGGCTATAAATCAGCTCAGTTACATAGAAGAATACTTACTATTATGTCTAGAGCTGGAGCTAAAGATTTAGATGAATATATGGTATTAATAAAAAAAGATAAGGTCATAAGGGAAAAGTTTTTGGATTATGTTACGATAAATGTAACAGAGTTCTATAGAAACCCACAAATATTTCAGGAACTTGAAAATTTTATAAAAAGTGAATTATCCTATAATAGACCACTAAAAATATGGAGTGCAGCTTGCTCTATTGGGGCAGAACCTTATTCTATATCTATGATGCTAAAGGAGATGACTCCTAGTGTTAGGCATAAGATATTAGCAACTGATATAGATACTAACATCTTAATAAGAGCAAAAGCAGGAGAGTATGTAAGTGGAGATATTAAAAACATACCTAAAGTTAAGCTTCATAAGTATTTTAAACATGAGGGGGAAAAATTTATAATTAACCAGGAAGTAAAAGATCTAGTAACCTTTAAAAAACATGATCTTATATTAGATAGCTATGAAGGTGGCTTTGACATAATTGTATGTAGAAATGTGGTTATATATTTTACTAATGAAGTAAAAGAAAAAATTTATGAAAAGTTTTCTAAATCATTAAATCCAGGAGGTTTATTATTTATAGGTGCTACAGAAAGTATATATGGATATAAGAATTTTGGGTTTGAGAAACTTTCAACATTTATCTATAAGAAAATTTAAGGAGGGGTAACATGGACACTTCTCAATATCTATCTATGTTTTTAGAAGAGTCAAGTGACAATCTACAACTATTAAATGAATCATTGCTTATATTAGAAAATGATTCGGAAGATATGGAAATATTAAATCAGATTTTTAGAGTTGCACATACCATTAAAGGAATGGCTGCTACTATGGGGTATACTAAAATGGCAGAACTTACCCATAAGATGGAGGATGTACTTTCTAAGTTTAGAGAAGGACAACTTAAAGTAACCCATGAAGTGGTAACAGTATTGTTTAATTGTTTAGATATTTTAGAATCCATGGTAGGGGATATTACTGATGGAGGTGATGGAGACTTAGAGATTAATAACATTGTAACTCAGCTAGTAAAGATAGCAGAGGGAAATGAAAACATCCAAAAGGAAGAAAATTCACCAAAGGTAATTCAGAATAAAGATAAAGAAGGAGTACAAGATATAATTGGCAGTGAGGAGATTGTAGACTTAGGTCTTGATGAATATGATATTGATACCTTAAAGGAAGCTTTAAAGAATAATTTCAATATCTTCCATGTTCATGTTGGACTTGATGAAAAAACTATTTTAAAATCTGCTAGAGCATTTATTTTATTTCAGACTTTAGAGGAGAATGGAGAAATCCTAAAATCAAATCCAAAGCTTGAGGATTTAGAAAGTGAAAATTTTGATTTTGATATTGATTTAGTATTTGTAACAGAAGCATCTCAGGACATAATAAGAAATTCTATAAATGGAATATCTGAAATAAGGCAAGTTGAAGTAAGAGACATAAGTGGTTTAGTTAGAAATGGTAACAGTGTTAGCAATGCTAAAGAAGCTAATGAAATTGCTGCCACCGCTTTAGCTACTAATACTAAGGCTGCAAATACTACTGAAATTGCTAAAGACAAAGAAAGTTCTAACAAAGTAGTAGAACTAAAGGAATCAAAAAATAATCTTAAGGCAAAAACTGTAGAAACAGCACCTAAGGCCAAAGAAGAAAATAAAAAACAACCAGTAAAACACAAAAACAAAGGTGTTGGACAATCTGTTAGAGTTGATTTAGAAAGATTAGATAACTTTATGAATATGGTATCTGAGCTAGTAATCCATAGAACTAGATTAGAGCAAATAAGTGCTAATCATAAGATTGTGGAATTAAATGAAACCTTAGAAGAAGTAGCAAGAACTACTACTGATCTTCAAGATTTAGTTATGAAGATTAGAATGTTACCTTTAGATGTAGTGTTTAATAGATTCCCAAGAATGATAAGAGATTTATCAATGGAACTAAATAAAGAGATTGATTTTGAAATTCAAGGCCAGGATACAGAGCTTGATAGAACTGTAATTGAAGAGATAGGTGAACCTTTAATACATTTACTTAGAAATGCTGCAGACCATGGAGTTGAGTCAGCAGAAAAAAGAATTAGTCAAGGTAAGCCTCCTGCAGGAAAGATAAAATTAGTTGCATATTCAGAAGGTACCAAGGCTGTTATAAAGGTAGAAGATGATGGTAGTGGTATCAATGTAGAAAAGGTTAAGGCTAAGGCAGAGAAAGTTGGTATTAATACTGAAGGTATGAGTGATAATGATATAAAAAATCTTATCTTCGCTCAAGGGTTTAGTACTAATGAAGTAGTTACTGATATATCAGGAAGAGGAGTTGGAATGGATGTTGTAAAAACAAAAATTTCAAGCCTTGGAGGAACGGTGGATGTATTCAGTGAAGAGGGAAAAGGAACCTCCTTTATAATAAAGTTACCTTTAACTCTGCAAATAATTCAATCCTTACTTGTTAAGATTGGAACAGAGACTATGGCTATATCCTTAGGATTTATCGATAGAGTTATGGAATATAATCCAGAGGAAATTAAAAGAACAAACAATAAAGAAATTGTGGTATATAATGATAAGGTGTTTAAATTAGTAAGAATTAATGATAAATTAGATATAGAAAGTAAGGATTATGGAAAAAAATACGTAATACTTGCAAAGGTTGGCGAAAATGAAGTTGCCTTAGTCGTTGATTCATTATTAGGTCAAAAGGAAATAGTTATTAAAACCTTTGGGAATATACTAAAATCCACAAAAGAATACATTGGAGCTACCATATTAGGTGATGGATTAGTAACCTTAATTTTAGATGTAGCAGCACTTATTTAGGAGGAGAGCTATGGAGTTTACCGAGTTACAAATAGATGCATTGAGAGAGATAGGCAATATAGGTCTTGGAAATGCAGCTACAGCCATGGCGCAAATCTTAGGGAAAGAGATACAAATATCAGTTCCCAGGGTAAATGTTATTTCCTTAGAGGATATTTTTGAAAGGGTAGATGAAGAAACTGTAGTTTATGCAGTAATTGCAAGAGTTCTTGGTGAAGCCCCAGGAAATATATTATTTATGTTTGATACAGCTACAATGATGAAGATTGCAGAAATGCTAGTTGGAAAGCAAGAGGGAGAAGAATTAAATGAACTAGGTTATTCAGCCCTAGGAGAAATAGGTAACATAATATTTGCAACCTATATGAATGCCATAAGTCAAATGACTAACTTAAGGTTATTCCCATCGGTACCAGCGGTAACAAAGGACATGCTTACAGCAGTGCTTTCCACAACTTTCATTGAATCTGGTCAATTTAATGACTATGTATTAGATATAGAAACAGGATTTTCTCAGGAGAATGAAGACTTAAGAGGTGATTTTTATTTTATCCCAGCGCCAGGGTCTTTGGAAAGAATATTAGAATCATTAGGATTAAATTAACGGAGGTTATGTAGAAAATGGCAAGAGTATTAATAGTAGACGATGCGACTTTTATGAGAATGATGGTTAAGGATATTTTAGAGAAGAATGGATATGAAGTTATTGGAGAAGCTAATAACGGAATTAAGGCAGTGGAGATCTATAAAGCAGAAAACCCAGATATAGTAACCATGGATATTACAATGCCTGAGATGGATGGAATAGAAGCAGTTAAACAAATCAAAGCTTTTGATCCAAGTGCAAAGATAGTTATGTGTAGTGCAATGGGCCAACAAAGCATGGTTATGGATGCTATAAAAGCTGGAGCAAAGGATTTTATAGTTAAACCATTCCAAGCAGACAGGGTACTTGAAGCTATAAAAAAAGTATTAGGATAATATGGGGGGGATTTTAGTGCAAGTTGTGGTTTTTACAATAGGTGACGAAGAATTCGCAGTAGAGACAAGCAAAGTTCAAGGCATAAACGGACTAATGAAAATCACAAAGGTTCCCAAAGCGGAAAAATATATTAAGGGACTTATAAATCTAAGGGGAAGTATACTTTCCGTATTAGATATTAATCTTCTTTTAGGTATGAATGTAAGTGATGAAGACAATAATAACATTATAGTTTTAGAGTTAGATGGTGAGCAAGTTGGAATAACTGTAGATCATGTAGAAGAAGTTATGAATGTGGAAGAAGATATGATTAAAAGAGTTCATGAAGATAAAAGTAAGCCTTTTATAAAGGGACTTATTAATCTTGAAAATAGAATATTAACTATGATTGATATTGATAAACTACTACAATAGACCCACTGGGTAGAAAGAGGTAGAATATGGCAGAAACCTTATCGCAAAGTGAAATAGATGCACTTTTATCTGCCTTGTCTTCTGGTGACTTAGAACCAAGTGACATTGAAAAAGATGAAGAAAATGTCAAAATAAAAGATTATGACTTTAAAAGACCTCAAAAATTTTCTAAGGATGTTATTAGAGCTATAGAAGTTATTCATGATAATTATGCAAGGATAGTATCTAACTACTTGACAGCTCAGCTTAGAAGTAATGTTAAGGTGAAGATAGAGAATGTAGAACAAATTACATATGAAGAATTTATACATTCTATTCCAAGCACCACTGTGCTTAACTTGTTTAGGATGCCTCCCCTTGATGGTCAAATAATATTAGAGACTAACGAGGAATTTGTCCTTAGAATATATGATGTTCTAGCTGGAGGAAGTGGAGACAAAAAGCCTAAATTTAAGGAACTCACAGATATAGAAAAAAACATTATTAAGCATGTTAATCAAGAAATGATTTCTAAGTTAAAGTTAGCTTGGGAAGATGTTATGCAGGTAGAAACTATTCTGGATAGTATAGAAACTAATCCGGCATTGAACCAAATTCTAGCTCCTAATGAGCCGGTGGCATTAATAACTTTTAGTGTAGATATGTTTGATACAAGTTTACTTATCAATATTTGTATTCCACATCTTAGTATAGAAAAGGTTCTAGATAAGTTAGTTATAAAAAATTGGTTTAGCACCGTAGATAATGAACAAGGTGAAGAGGTAAAAGATAAAATAAATAAAGTTATAAAAAATGTAGACGTAGGAATGAAGGCTGTCCTTGGAGAAACGAAGATTTCTGTAAATGACTTTTTAAATTTATTTACAGGGGATATTATTACCCTAGATAGAAGCTATGATAGTACTGTTGATATTTATGTAGAAGATGAGCTTCTGTTTAAAGCTAAGCCTGGGTTAAAGGGTAAAAATAAGGCAGTTCAAATAATTGAATATATAGACAGAGGAGTTGAGAATGATGGATAATTCGTTTCTTTCACAAGAGGAAATAGATGCCCTTCTAAATGGAGATGGTGGTTCTTCGGAAGTTGAATCAGTTAATGAACCAGCTGAGGAATTATCAGATTTAGAAAAGGATTTATTAGGTGAAGTGGGAAATATATCTATGGGAACTGCAGCCACAGCGCTTTCAGCTGTAGTTGGTAAACCTGTAAATATCACAACTCCAACTATAACTCTTAGTACATTAAATAAGCTGAAAAAGAGCTTTAAAACACCTAATATAGTATTAGATGTTCAATTTGTCAGTGGAATAGTTGGGGGAAACCTATTTATAATAAATATTGAAGATTCAGCTGTTATAGCAAACTTAATGATGGGTGGAGATGGAGTTGTAGAGCCACCAAGTGAACTTTCTGAACTGGAAATAAGTGCTGTTCAAGAGGCTATGAACCAAATGATAGGTTCAGCTGCAACCTCCATGGCAACTATGTTCAGTAGAGAGGTAAATATATCACCTCCTATATCTTCTGTTTGTGATGAAAATTCAGAGGAGATATCTACAGATATATCTGCAGATGAAGAAATAGTTAATGTTTCTTTTAGAATGACCATAGGTGATCTAGTAGATAGTAATATTGTTCAAATATTACCAATTGCTACAGCAAAGAAGATTGTAAGTATTATGATGGGAACTGAAGAAGATGCACCAGTATCGGAATCTACAAAGGCACCCCTTGAAGAGAACGTTGTTACAGCACCTAAGGAAATCTCTAAGGATAATGAATATAAGGATAGCGAAGCAACTACAAAGGAAGCTAATAGCAATGATAATAATTACAGCCCTCAAGGTCAAGGAACTATAGAAAATCATTACGAAAGGCATGAGGAGCCTGTAAATGTGAAGGGAGCATCCTTTGGACAGTTAGAAGAAGTTAGAGGTGCAGAGATGCCTAAAAATATAGACTTAATCTTAGATGTTCCATTAGAATTATCAGTAGAACTTGGTAGAACAAAGAAGAATATAAGAGATATTCTAGCTCTTACTAGAGGTTCTTTAATTGAATTAAACAAACTAGCAGAGGAACCAGTAGACATTTTTATCAACGGTAAACGAATTGCCCATGGTGAAGTAGTTGTAGTAGATGAAAACTTTGGGGTTAAAATTACTGAAATTGCTAGTGGAGAAGATAGAGTAAAAAGTCTTTCTAAGTAAAGACTTTTTTTTCTATTAATGAGACAATAACAAGTTTGTAAAAAATTTACTAAAAAACCCTATAAACTTTAACTAAATAGATTCGAGTATAAAAGTAGAGAGAAATAGTTGGGAGTGAAAACATGAAAATTAATAATGGAAATATTCACGCTCTATATGTAAATAGCTATAAGACTAAAGAAAATATTAAAGCAGAAAATACTAAATCAAATAGGGATATGGTTAAGGATACTTGTCAGCTTTCAACTTTAGGAAAGAGCTTGAATAAATTAGCATTAGAAGAAGAAAACATTGGTATCAGTGATAAGGAAGTAGAAAAGATAAAAAGTAGAGTTTCTAAAGGAACATATACTGTGGATTCACAGGTTTTGGCTAAGGCTATGATGGCCTATGGGAAAGGTGGACAATAGATGAAAAACCAGCTTAAAGGAATATTAGAAGAAGAGCTAAAGGCAATAAAGGCTCTTGTAGATATTTTAGAAGCTCAACATGAACTATTGGTTCTTCAGGATGTGTTTAAATTAGAAGCTATAACTAAAGATATAGATGATCGTAGTAGAAACTTAGCAAGAGCTGAAGGTTTGAGAAGGAGCTTAACAGGAAAAGAATCTATTAAAAAAATAGTAGAAGAAGTAGATGAAAAGGAAATTACTCATATATATGATGAAATGGTTAAAGCTATTAACGCTTTAGTGATTCAAAAGGAAACTAATGAACTACTAATAAAACAAAGTCTTAGCTACACAAATTCTATGTTAGCTATGATAAGTCCTAAAAAAGAGCCGGTAGTTTATAATGGATATGGGAAAATAAAGAGATAAGGAGAAGGTTATGTCAGGATTATTTGCAACATTAAATACATCAAAGGGCGGTATGTTTGCTCAACAGCAATATATTAATGTAACGAGCCATAATATTTCAAATGCCAATACAGAAGGGTTCTCAAGACAACATATTGTACTTCAAACAGCAAGACCCCAAACCATAGCAGGGGGAGCAGGTCAAATTGGTACAGGTGTAACAGTTAGCTCTATTGAAAGAACAAGAAATCAGTTTCTTGACTATCAAATAAGAAAAGAAAGCTCACTTCTTGGTAATTATGGTGTTAGACAAGACTACTTATCAGAAATTGAAGGTATCTTTAATGAACCTTCTGATACAGGAATATCAGAGCTTATGTCAGAGTTTTTTGATGCCTGGCAAACTCTTTCTAAGAATCCAGAAAAATCCGATGCTAGAACAGTAGTAGCTCAAAAGGCAAAAGCTTTAGCAGATGAACTAAATCATACCTATAAGAAGTTAAATGATACTAAGGATAATGCAGCTAAAGAAATACAAAGTAACCTTTTTGAGATAAATACAACCCTTGATCAGTTAAATTCTATAAATAAAGAAATAATAACTGTTACTATTGCAGGGAACAATCCTAATGACTTATTAGATAGCAGAGATTTACTTTTAGATGAGCTAAGTACAAAATTTGGTATCGATACTAGAAATCAAATACTTAATGGAATTACTTGTAAACCAGAAGATAATTTAGACTTAAGTTTAATAAGAAATAAAGATTCAGATGGGATAAATAAGTTTGCATATGTAAATAAGATAGATAATGTTACTGGACCTACTGGTGGAAATATAACTTGTGATATAGAATATTATAAAAATGGAGATACCACTTCAGATAAGAATAAGGTTACTTTAAAAGGAGTTACCCTTTCTGAGAAGCAATATGAAGACTTAAAAAATGGAAGAGTTCTTGTAACTGATGAAAATGGTAATGTTGTGGATGAAAATGGAAATGATATTGATCCTAATGTAGGTGGAAAGTTAGGCGAAAATTCAATATTTAATCCATCCTCAGGAAGGATAGGTGGACTTCAATCAATTCATGAAGATGCTGAAAGTTACATAGAACAAGCTAATACCTTAGCAAAAACTTTAGCATTTGCAGTAAATGCTATTCATACAGAGGGGATTGAAGATAAGGATAAGCAGCCTTTCTTTGTTAATTCAGGAAATAACCCTTTTGATTATGATGGTATTACAGCAGGAAATATAGGGATGAATTCGGATATCCTAAAAAATGTTATGCTAATTCAGGCTGGAGCAAGTAAGGGTTCAGGTTCTACGGATGGAGATAGAGCACTAGCATTGGCTAGCCTAAGAGACTTTGGCCTTAATATAGATAGTATTCAAAGTGGGAAAAAGGGTGCTGATGACTATAAATATGTGGATTTTGTAAAGGAACATTTTGAAACTACTGCTGGAGAAGTACCAAAGTTTAAAACTATAGATGGAGGAGTTAAGGTAGAGGGCTTCTTTAAAAATACTATAAATAAGCTGGGAGTTCAGTCTGAGGAAGCTACAAGAATTGTTAAAAATCAAAATACTTTATTAAAGGGACTTCTTGAAAGAAGACTTTCAACTTCAGGAGTATCCCTAGATGAGGAAGCAATAAATCTTGTACAATTCCAACATGCCTTCCAAGCTAATGCAAAGGTAATAACAACGGTAGATCAACTCCTTGATGTAGTAATTGGTCTAGTTAGATAAAAAGATAAGAAGTTGAGGTGATAAAATGAGAATAACTCATGGTGTAATGGTTAGTGGCTTTTTAGGTGATATGAATACTAACTTAAATAGCTTAAATAAAATACAGAAGCAATTAAATACTGGTAAGGAGTTTTCAAAACCTTCCGATGACCCTTTTAAAGTAGCAAGGTCCATGCAGATGTATTCAGAAATAAATGCTAATAAACAATATAACACTAATATTAAAGATACTATAAACTGGATGGATACCACAGACACAGCTCTAAGCAATGGTACTAAATGTCTTCAGAGAATAAGAGAACTTATGGTATCCGCTGGAAATGCTGCCTATGGTACCTCAGAACTAACTGCTATTAAAGAAGAGATAAATGAGAGAGTAGCAGAGTTTGGACAAATTTTAAACACTAGCTTTGATGGAAAGTATATCTTTGGTGGTAAGGATGGAGCTTCAAGGCCGGTAGAGGTAAAGCAGGATAGTACAACTGAACAAAATTCTATACGTATTGCAGAAAAAGATGGAGCTATTAGTCTAGCTATAAATCAATCTCTAAAAGTAGAGATATCCTCTGGGGTTACAGTGGATTACAATGTAAATGCGGTAGACGTATTATGGTTTAAGGATAAAGATGGTAATGGTGTTGATGTTCAACAGTTCTTTGATGATCTTCTAAATAATTTGAGTGATGTAAATGGTAAGTCAAAGGTTGTAGGAGAAAACTTGGATCAAATTGATAAAGTTATAGAAAATATGCTTAGTATAAGTGCTAAGGTTGGTACTGTGCAAAATAGGATGGAAAGTGCTAAGGATCTAAATACAGCACAGAATGAAAACCTTACAGAAATACTATCTGGTAATGAAGATATAGATTTCATGGAAAAGAGTATGGAGATGGCTGTAGCAAGAACTATCTATGTAGCATCCCTACAAACTAGCTCCAAAGTCCTTCAGCCATCAATTCTGGACTTTTTATAAGCTATGAAAATTCTTTTCCGTGACATGATAAGTGCTTGAAGCAAAATTTATATTAAGAAACTCTAATAAAGATAAGAGGTGTTATGATGACTACAGAGAAAATAGATAAGAAAGTTATTACCTTTAATAATGGGCTGCCGGGGTTTGAGAACTTAAAGACTTTTGTTCTTGAGGAGATAGAAGGGTCAGAGCCTTTTAAGACACTTAAGTCTACAGAGGATGAGAATATAGGCTTTGTAACTATAGTTCCCTTTGATTTTAAAGTGGATTATGAGGTTAAGTTAACTGAGGCTGTTATAAATTCTCTTAAGATAGAAGCTCCTGAGGATGTTTTGATTTTAAATACGGTTACTCTTAATAGTGATGTTAAGAAGATAACTACAAATCTAAAGGCTCCTATTATAATAAATTCAAAAAATAACTTAGGGTATCAAATGATTCTAGATAGGGAAAACTATAGCATTAAACATCCCTTAATAAAGGAGTGATAGTATGCTAGTGGTAACAAGAAAACCAGGTGAAGGAATTAAAATTGGAGACGATGTAGAGATAACTATAGTTAAAATTGACGATAACTCTGTTAAGGTATCTATCAATGCACCTAAGGAAGTTAAAATATTAAGAAGTGAACTTTATAAAGAAGTAGGAGAAGAAAACATCAATGCTTCTAAAATAAACATGGAGCTATTACCTAAAATAAAAAAATAATTTTGTACATAACCCCCAAATAGTTAAATATTTTTAACTATATGACTATATAAATAGTTAGCTATATAAATATAAAACTATATAGCTATATAACTAGTTAAATAGTTAACTAGTTGTTGTCATAGTGAGGGGTTGAGAGGTTTAGTATATATATATCAGGGAAGATAATTAATATAATTTACCGAAACATTTATTATAAAATATTATAATTTGGGGGAATTAATATGGAAGTTAGTAGAGTTAATGTTGGAAGAACCATGGAAGGTGTAACTCCAGCAAGAGAAGTTCAACATGTTTCAGAAAATAATGCAACGACACAGGAATCTATAGATAAAAATCAAAAATATAAATTAGAAGAGATTCATAAGGCTGTTGATAAACTTAATAAATTTATGGAAGATGAAGATATCCATGCAGAGTATGAGGTGCATGATAAACTAAACCAGATAATGATAAAGATAGTAGATAATAAAACCAAGGATGTATTACTTGAAGTACCACCAAAAAAAATATTAGATATGGTTGCTAAAATGTGTGAAATGGTGGGGATACTTGTAGACAAAAAGGCCTAAACTGGAGGAGATAAAATGTATAATGCAGGTGCTAATGCATATAACGCGTACAAAAATAATAGTGTGAATTATGCTTCTAAGGAGCAATTACTTTTAATGCTTTTAGATGGAGCAGTAAAATTTGCTAAAATGGCTAGACAAGCTATATTAGATAAAGACATTAAAAAAAGCCATGAAAATCTTGTAAAGACTCAGGATATATTTACAGAACTTATGATTACTTTAGATCAAAATGCTGGTGAATGGGCTGTAAATATGTATAAAATATATGATTTTATAAAAGAAAAACTTTTCCAGGCAAATTTAAAAAAGGATGTAAAAATTCTTGATGAAGTTATGCCACTTATAGAAGAAGTAAGAAACACATGGCAGGGGGCTTATGAAGTTTCAAAAGGAAAAAGATAAGGAGGAATAAATATGAGAATAACAGGACTAGCCACAGGGCTTGATATGGATCAATTAGTTAAGGAAACCATGCAACCCTACAGAATTAGAATTCAACAACAACAACAGAAAAAGGAAATAACTGAGATAAAGCAACAACTCTACAGAGATGTAATTAAAGAATCTAGGGAGCTTTACAATAAGTATTTTGATGTGGCTAAAACAGATAGTTTGCTTTTAAGTAAGAATTGGTCAACGGCAAAATTTACTTCATCTAATGAAAATGTGTTAACTGTTACTAGTGGTAGTGATGCAAAGCCAGGAAATTATACTGTAACAGGAAATATAGCCACAGCGGCTAAGGCAACAGTTACCTCAGATATGATTATAGATGACAAGGTTTTAATAAATGGAAAAGAATTTACTCTTAAAGGTGATACAGCAAAAGCAAGGGCTGAAAATTTGAATAAAGAATTAAAAGCAGCTGGAATGAATGTAGCAGTTAGATATAGTGATTTTGCAGGAACAGAAGCTGGAAATAAAAGTGGATTTATCTTTGAATCTACAGTTTTAGGTAAGGATAGTACTTTTACAATTGGTGGGACAACTTCTACTGTAACAACTATAGAAGGTAGAGATGCAGACATAACAATAAAAGACGGTAAAGGTGGAGAGTATAAACACACTGGTACTTCTAATACTGTAACTCTAGACGGAATAACTTTTAAATTTACAGGGGAAATACCAAAAGATAGCACCATTGATGTAAACGGCAAGAGTGATGTTACGGAAGTAAAAGAGAAGGTCGTTAATTTTATAAATGATTATAATAAGCTTATGGAAAAGCTAAATACTCTAACTTCAGAAAAAAGAAATAGAAACTTTATGCCATTAACGGATGAACAAAAGAAGGAAATGTCTGAAAGTGAAATAAAGCTTTGGGAAGAAAGAGTGAAAAAAGGACAACTATATAAAGATTCTGATGTATCAAGAATAGCAAATTCCATGAAAAGTGATATGAAGGGACTTGTAGAAGGTGTAGATGGGTATCTGGAAAAGCTTGGAATTAAACCTGTTTCAGATTATCAAGGTACTAAAAATGGAACATATACCATAGATGAAACAAAACTTACAGAAGCCCTAGAAAATAACTCAGAAGAAGTAATGAAGCTTTTCATAAGTAGTCCCACTTCAGTAGAAGGTATGACTGACCAAGAAAAAAATAGCAAAATGGGAATTGCCCAAAGATTAAAAACTACACTTTATAATGAAACAGTAACTGTAGTTTCATCACTAATTAAAAAAGCTGGAATAGAAGGGTCTGCAACTGTAGCCAATAATGAACTAACAAAATCCATAGAAAAGTATGAAAGAAAAATGGTAGATATGGAGAAAGACTTTTCAAGAAGAGAGCAACAGTTATACTCAAAATGGGCAACCATAGAAAGTATGATGAATAAATTAAACTCTCAACAAAGCTATCTAATGTCACAATTAGGAATGGCATAGACTATGGAGTTAAGAGAGTTATTATTGGAATATAAAGAAATTACTGAAGGCTTTATTAAGATCATGGAAGATGAAGAATATGAAGTAAAGGGTCAGAGTCTTTTAAATAAAAGAGAAGAGTTATTAAGTAAGTTGAAAGCCATGGATTTTGATAAAAAGGAATTTACAGAGATTTTCAAAGAGTTAAATTTAGTGACCTTGGAAGAAATGGCATCTAAATTACTTAATGGTGAGAAAAATAAAATTAAAGAAGAGATTTTTAATTTGAAAAATAATCGTAACGCAGCTAAAACTTATGGTGTTAACTTTAAAAATATTAATTTTATTAATAAAGAAGTATAAAGTAAAGTTTGAAATCTTCGATAAAATAATTATAGGGATTGAAAAGTATAGTAACTAAAAATATTTCAAGAAAATATAAAATTATCTATAAAGTAATATATTATCAATCCGAGTATTTTAGTATAAGGCTTAAGCAAAAACTCTATATAGGGCGAAAGTTGAGAGTTGAAAATTGAAATTGGAGAGTTAAGGAAATTTTTCTTTTCTGCGTTCAGAAAAATCAACAATTAACAACAAACTATTAACTATCAATTCTCCACTGAATAAATCTATATAAATAAGTATAAAATTTTAAATAGATTTAAAAAGGAGGTTGAGAAGTTGAAAGAAAGTTTAGTTTATGATAAAACCTTTAAGTTTGCTGTTAGGGTAGTCAATATGTATAAGTACTTATCAAAGGAACAAAATGAATATACACTTTCAAAACAAGTGTTAAGGTCTGGTACAAGTGTAGGTGCAAATGTTAAAGAAACTTTGCAGGCATCTAGCAAACGAGATTTTTTAATGAAGATGAATATAGCATTAAAAGAATTATGAGAAACTGATTATTGGCTAGAACTTCTAAAAGCAACTAATTACTTAGTTGCAAAAGCATCTGAATCACTAATAAGTGATTGTAAAGAACTAAATAAAATACTTGCGTCAATAGTAAAAACAACAAAAGAGAATTTGAAGTAGGAGAAACTGAGATAACTCTCAACTATCCACTCTCAATTCACAACTAAAACCGCTAGTAGGCTCAAAGAGCTTAACTATAAATAAAACAGTGGAAAAGGATGTCCACTTTAAAAATCAAGGAGGGAACTATTATGATAATTAATCACAATATGAATGCTATGAATGCTCATAGAATGATGAGTGGGAACACAGCTACTGCTGGAAAGGCTATGGAAAAACTTTCTTCAGGTCTTAGAATAAACAGAGCTGGAGATGATGCAGCAGGTCTTGCTATATCAGAAAAAATGAGAGGTCAAATCAGAGGTCTTGACCAAGCTTCAAGAAACGGACAAGATGCTATATCAATGATTCAAACAGGTGAAGGTGCTTTAAATGAAACTCATAGTATTCTTCAAAGAATGAGAGAATTAGCAGTTCAATCAGCAACTGATACTAATACATCTGATGATAGAGCTAAAATACAAGCTGAAACAGACCAATTAGCTAAAGAAATAACAAGAATATCTAATACAACTGAGTTCAATACTCAAAACTTAATGGCTGGTGGATTAAGTAGCAAATTTCAAATAGGAGCAAATGCAAACCAAGATGTAAGCTTTAGTATTAATGCTATGGATGCATATTCACTAGGAGTAGCTGGTGATGCTAAATCAGCTAACACATTTGTAACAGGTGATGCTAAAATTGATGGAGTGCAAAATGCAGGAAGAGGATTAGATACTGGAGATTATACTATTACAACTTCAATTACAGCATCTAGCGCAGGTACTGTTTCAGAAGATGTTAAGACAGATGCAGCAAACACAACAACATTAGTAGTTACTAATGATGATAAATTTACAGGTGATGTAGATGCGAATTACACTGTTCAAGTTAGTAAAGTAAGTACTGATGCTGATGCTAAAGCAACTGAAATAAAATATTCTAAAGATGGTGGAAGTTCATGGAAAACTGTAGCACTTTCAGCAGGAGTAGCTGATATAGATGGTATGACATTTACTTTGGGAACTGCAGGTGCACCAGCAGGTAGTAGTGATTTTACAGTTGGAGACCAATATTCCTTTAAAGCAACAGCGGCAAAAGGAACATTACAATTATCTACAGGTGGAACAAATATTGGTGGACCAGTTTCAATTAAATACTCTGATACAAAGGTTCAATTAGGTTCTATTGAAGATGGAAAGACAATAGATGCTAATATTACATTTAAAAACGTAGTTGATGCTAAAACATCTACATTTAAAATTGGCGAAGTTAAATCAGAAGCAGCTGCAACAACAAATGGAAATGTTACTAAAGAGGCAGTTGCAGCCGTTGGTATAGATGTTAGTAGCCAAAAGAAAGCATCAGAAGCTATCACAAAGATTAACTCTGCTATAACTAAAGTTTCAGAAGAAAGAAGTAAAATGGGTGCTTACCAAAACAGATTAGAGCACACAATAGCTAACTTAGGAACTTCATCAGAAAACTTACAATCAGCTGAATCAAGAATTAGAGACGTAGACATGGCTAAAGAAATGATGAACTTCTCAAAGAACAACATTCTTAGCCAAGCTGCTCAAGCAATGCTTGCTCAAGCTAACCAACAACCACAAGGAGTTCTTCAATTATTAAGATAATTGAGAATCTAAATCTTTGATTTAGTTATTCGAACTTACTCAGCTACCGATAGGGAGTCGAGTTTCATTTAATTGATAAACTTATAATAGTAATAGTAAGGAGTCAGAGTGAAAACTCTGGCTCCTTTTTATGAAGTTAACCTATAACTAATGGGATGGTTCTTGCGGTTGTAAGTCTGGGAAACAGGAGCGAAGTTACTAATTTATTTTCAATGTGATTACAGATTTAAAAATAAATTTCACAAGGAGAAATATTTGTAGGGTTAAAAAAGATAGGAGTGTTGAAAATGGGAAAATATTTAAATGGTTCTGCTAAAACTGGGGAAAAAATTATAAAGAATTGGGATTTATTTAGATATGAATTTGAAAGTTTAGATGAAAACGAAAATAAAATTTTTTATAAGTTTTATTGGAATTTTGATGAACAACATGGGTATATATATATTACCTATAATATTAAAACAAAAGAAATATCTAATAGTTCTCTGATTAATACAAATCTAAGTAGTAAATATAAATTTAATAGACCCTTAGGGTTATACAATGATAATAGTTTATATGAAGTATTTGTAAAAATACTTCAATCTCAAGGTAAAGAGGTAAAAGGAATATTTGCAAATTAGGAGCAAGTTCGTTAGCAAAGTTACCTCGCTAGAGCGATAGGCACTAGTAAAACAATGCATAAATAATAGGGAGGTAAACATTATAGACATAGCAGCCCTATCAATGAGTTTAAACAAAATGAAAATAATTCAAACAAGCTAATTTATCAATAATGAAAATGGCAATGATTAAAGGACAAAATCAAATGAATGACATGATGAAGATGGCACAGGAAAATATCAAGATGATTGAGCAAGCAAGGAATAAGAAAGAATATAGTTAGAAAAGTAGCTGGTAAAAGTCAATATAATATTAAGGATACTGAATATAATAGAAGAAAAGATCTATCATTACTAGATAGTGAAGCTACGTAGCTTTGTTGAATACTCATAAAATTAAAATGTGTCTTTGGTTTTTAATGAATATATTTTTATATACAGGCATATTGAGTGTTGTGTACTGCTATATAATAAATTTTAGTATGTAATGGATATTAAAGAGAAGAATAAGGATTAAGTTTGGAATTGAATAGAATAAAGTTTAATTATAGCAAAAGGCACTTAATTATGTTATTGAGTGCTTTTGTTATGGATAAAAATATTGACAAGTATAATTATAATATTGATGTTGTAATATTAATGTGATATTATTATAATATTAATTTAATATTTAGGAGGTATTTTATGTTGCCGGATATAATTCAAAATTTTACATTACAAGCTCCATATTTAAATCAAATGAATATAATAAGCTTCAACATGGGTATAAAATCAACTACAGGAGAAAAGATTTTAAGAGTTAAGACAATTGATGGAAAGGTATTTATAAAAACGATATCTTTAAGTGGAATAGTTAGTACTGAATTTATAGAAATCCCAGAATTTAACACTTCGCAGCAAAGAGATTTATTAATAATAGACTTGAGGAAAAAAGGATTAATTCAAGATGACATAGCAGATTATTTAAATATAAGTCAGTCAACAGTATCTAATGTACTAAGGAAAGTAGTAATAAAATAAGCAATATAAAATTTTATTTAATTGGAGGAAAATATGGAAATGAAATATAACAGTAAAATGATCTGCAAAATTTGTGAAAAGGAAATTGCAGTTAATGATGCAAAAGTAGAGTGGTTAATAGATGTACATGATAAATTTAATCTTAAAGATATATATTTGTGCCATAAAGAGTGTTCAGCTGGTTATAATTCAGCAAAAGCATTGGTAGGAGATTTTGATTTGAATTTATATATATATAAAGAAGAATATGTTTTTTCAAGATTAAATGAAATGAAAGAGCAATATCCGTATTTATCAAATGATATTAGCGAAATTATATTAAAATTATTTATATAACACCACTTTATAAGTAATCAAATTTAAATTACAAAAAAATACAACGAACCAAACGATTTAACCCTGAACAAACTAATCATAGCAATACAAATAATCTGAAAGGGTGTGTTTGGTTCTATGAATAGTATTAACAGTAAATCAATAATTAAAACATTAAATAGTTATCTTTCTTCATATAAAGATATATTTTATGAAAGAAGTTTTAAAAACTTCACTATGATAATCATGGCAATGCTTTCTATTCAAGAGGTTCGCTCAATTAAATTCCTCTACGAGAAATTTATAAAAAAGCATTGGGATTGTTGTTTGAATAGATTTTACTATTTTCTTGCTGATAAAAACTTTAATATTTCTAAACTTGCATTAGCTACGCTTAAGATTGGACTAAGCATTATTCCAACGGAAATCAAGGATACGGTATCAATATATTTAATAGTAGATGATAGATGATACACTTAAATCTAGACACTAAGGTGCCAAGACACTAAGGTGCCAGGCACTTGCAAAAAAATGTAAAGGTAAAAGGAGGAGTAACTATGGATGTAGCAGCATTATCAATGGTAATGAATCAATCTAGAGTACAAGAAGCAGCTAGTGTTTCGGTAATGAAGATGGCAATGGATACTGGCAAAGAAACTGCTACTCAGATGACAGAAATGATGAAGGGTATTACAGTAGAACCTAATTTAGGTAATCGCTTGGATGTTAGGGTATAGATATGAATGAAAAGGAAGAACTTAAGCAAAAGTTAGAGAAGGAGCTTGGGTGGGTACAGTATAGGCAGAAGGTGTTGGATATTATTGAAGAGAAGTTACTACATATGAAGGTGATGGCGGAAGAGGCTAAAGAGATTAATTTGAGTTCAGAAGAATTAAAAAAGCTAAATGATAAACTAAACATTTTAGCTTCACAGGTAAATGAATTAGATAATGAAAGTAAAAGTTTAAAAAATGTGAGTGAGAATATTTTACAGTGAGCATCTATAGTTTAATGGTAGCTATAGGTGCTTTTTTTATCACTGGAGTGATAGACACTTGTAAAATAATAAGAAACATGAAAGTTATTGGTTTAGTTATAAATTTATCTATAAATGATGTTTTAACTCAAGAAAGTACAAACTTCAATTTTATAAATAATTAATTATAAAAGAACTATTCATAGTCGGAGGGTTATTACCTGTGGCTCTTTTGTTATATGCTTAATGCTTATTAGGGTGTAAGAATAATGTAGTGATAAGCAGAATAAAACATTATCATTCTTTGATTTAAAAATTTTTATTAATGCATGAAAATATAAAATTAAACATATTTATATAAAAATATATATAAATTGATTATGTGTACTATTGAGGTATTTATGGTAATATTATATAATTACTTTATGATAGGTTTAACTATAAAATAAAGAGATTATTCTCAAGGATGATACAGTGAAGGAGGATAAGTTGTGGTATTAATTTTAACAGATAAGTTTGATGAACATGCTAATTTAATTATAAAGAAATTACAGAAAATAAACTTAGATTTTTTTAGATTAGATTTAGATGTTAATTCATTAAGATCTACTACTATAACATTTAATAATAATATATGGTATATACAAAATGAAAATGGAACATTTAAGTCTACAGATGTTAAATGTATATGGAGTAGAAGAGCATTTGTAGAATTAACTTTAGAAGAGCAAAGTGAACAAAATAATGATTTCAAGATATGGAAAAATGAGTGGAATAAAACTCTTTTAGGATTATATCTAAGCTTAAGTAAAGCTAAGTGGCTAAATCCATTAAGAAAATCATATAAAGCTGAAAATAAATATTTACAGATGCAATTAGCAAATGAAATAGGGTTTAATCTTCCTGACACTACAGTATCTAATAATCGTGATTGGCTCAAAGATTTTTGCTTAAACCATAGTAATAATGTAGTTTTAAAGCTGATGTCACAAGAATTCTATAAAACAGAAGAAGGATTTAAAGGACTATATGTGAATAAGATCAATTGTAATGATTTGGAGGAGTTTAAACAATATGATGAAAATCCTATAGTTTTACAAGAATATATAGACAAGCTATATGAAGTTAGATATACCGTTGTTGGAGAAGAACATTTGGTATGTAAGATAGAATCACAAAAATCAAAAATTGCGAATATAGATTGGAGACGATATGATATAGCGAATACACCGCATTCTATAATTGAACCACCAGAAAAAATAAAAGAAATGGTAAATATATTTATGAAAAAGTTACAAATAGAATATGGTGCTTTAGACTTTATAGTTTCTAAAAATGGAGAATGGTTTTTTCTTGAAGTGAATTCAATGGGTCAATGGTTATGGATTGAAGAACTTTCAGGATTAAATATTTCAGGAGCAATTATTAACTGGATAAAGAATAATATTTAAAAAGAGAGGATGATTTTAGTATGAAAGTATTTGCAACAAAGTTTTTAGAGGGTCCATCAAATGATGTGTTAGATAAGGATGAGAAATGGTCTTGGAAACCATATGATGATGAAGTATGTAACATATATGCTTCGGGAGCAGCAACTTCTACAAAATCTTCAACTTATGCTGCAGAAAAAGATGATCGTTCAGATTCAGATAGACCTAATGAAGGAATGTTCGTGGCATAATACAAATAAGTTATTGAAGTATTTTATATTTGAATTCTTATATGAAAACGTATAAATAGAACTTATAATAGAGTATATAAGACATCGAATATTATTTTGACACTAAACTTTTAATATTGAATTATTAAAATGTGAATTTGTAGTGAGTCTTTAAGCTATAAATCCACATTTTTTTACTTTCTTTTCAAGGTTGCTCACTACTCACTAGGGTGACAGGAACTTGGAGAAAACTGAAAAGTAAAGAATTAAAAAACATTAAGCTGTCAGTAAATATAGATAATAAAAATTGACAAGAGAATAATAAATAGCGATTACATATTATCATATTTTAAAAACATAAAAGTTATGTGTGGTGATATAATAAGGTGACAGGCACTTGTGAAACATTGGAAACAATAAGAGGTGATAATTTTGCATTATAAACTAAACACATTATATTTTAGTGCTACAGATACAACTAAGAAAGTAATATCTGGTATAGAAGAAGGACTTTCGGAAGCTATGAACCTAAAGGCAAGCATAAATAGTATTGATTTTACCTTACCAAAGATAAGGGAGAAATCTGTATCTTTTTCAAAGGATGATATTGTTATTGTAGGAGTTCCAGTTTATGCAGGGCGAGTGCCTAATGTGCTTTTAAAGTATTTAAATTCTATTAGAGGTAATGGTGCTTTGGCTGTTGCAGTGGTGGTTTATGGAAATAGAAATTATGATGATGCTTTGATAGAGCTAGGGGATATATTAGATTTAGATGGTTTTAAGGTTATTTCAGGGGCTGCTATTATAGGTGAACATTCTTTTTCTAAAACCTTGGCTAAGAATAGACCTGATGAAAAGGATATGGACATAGTTAAAAGTTTTGCTGATAAAATATATAGTAAAATTGCTAATGGAGTAGATGGACAAGTTTTATTTGAAAAAGAAGACAAGCCTTATAGAAATTATTATATGCCTAGGGATGAAGAGGGAAAACCTGTTGATATAAGAAAGGTTAAACCAAAAACTAAGGATAATTGCATGGATTGTAAACTTTGTGCTTCAGTTTGTCCCATGGGATCTATTGACTTTGAAGATGTGACTAAAGTTAATGGAATTTGCATTAAATGTTGTGCATGTATTAAAAAATGTCCTGTAGAGGCTAAGTATTTTGATGACATGGGATATTTAAAACATAAAGAAGAATTAGAGATTAATTTCATACATAGAAAAGAACCAGAATTATTTTTGTAAAGGCACAGTGGTCATCTGGGAGATTCAAACCTAGCTATATCAAGGGTTTACTCTAGGAAGAACTTAAAAAGCTCAAAACATAAGAACATAAAAAGTATTAATGGCTAAGAATAGCTGTTAATGCTTTTTAAATGTCATAAAGTTTATAAAAAACCATAAAGTTATTATAATAAATATCGATAATATTATTAATTTTAATTATATATTGCTAAAATTTTGTGACAGAGGAGATTAAACTTATGAAAAGCTTAAAATGGGAAATAACAACCATTATTCTTACTATTATTATAATTATTTCAATGTCTATGATGTTTATGGGACTTTTTAAGTCATTTAATGTTACTAAAAATATTATTAACAAACAATCTGAAGATGCAATAGGTTCAGGTTATAATATGCTTGAAATTTATCTTAAGGAACAGTTTGGTACATTAAGTCTTAATGATGATGGGAAACTTATAGACTCTAATGGTAAGCCAATTGATGGTGACCATGAGTATATTGACAAATTGACAGAAGGTATGGATATACTTGCCACTGTCTTTGCTAAGTCTGGTGAGGATTATGTGAGAGTTTTGACTACAATTAGAGATGATAAAGGGGAACGAATTATTGGAACAAAATTGGATGCTAGTGGTAAAGCCTATGAAGAGATTTCAAAGGGTAATGAATACTTTGGAGAAGCTGATATTTTAGGCGAAAAGTATATGACAAAGTATGCACCTATTTTTGGTGATAATAATGAAGTCATAGGTATTTA
The DNA here is from genome assembly GCF_002435615.1 of Clostridium sp. UBA5988. NCBI lineage: Bacteria > Bacillati > Bacillota > Clostridia > Eubacteriales > Clostridiaceae > Clostridium > Clostridium sp. UBA5988. The sequence goes on from NZ_DJBA01000044.1 coordinate 48,412, forward strand.
TTATGTTGGTAAATCTGTAGAATCAATTTTAGATATATATAATGAAGGGGTATTATCTACCATAAAATCGGTAGTTATAGTAATTGTTATTGGGTTACTTATATCTGTTGTTATAAGCTATGGCTTAGGGTCATCAATTACGAAGCCAATAACCGCTTTAACTGGAATTATAAAAAAACAGTCAAACTTAGACTTCAAACTTGATGAAAAGGGAGAAGCAATAAAATATATAAAGAGAAAAGATGAAATAGGTGTTATGGCAAATTCTCTTAAGGTTATGGAGGACAATGTAAGAGACTTTGTTATAAAAACTTCAGAGGGTGCAGAAAAGGTAGTGGCAACTTCCCAGGAACTAACAGCAACAGCGGAGCAATCAGCCATAGCTTCTGAAGAGATATCAAGAACTATAGAAAATATAGCTAGTGGAGCAAGTAGCCAAGCTCAAGATACAGGAGAAGCGGCTTTAAGTGTAGAAGAAATGGGTAGTTTACTAGAAGAGAATAAAGAATATACAGAGGAATTAAATAACGCGGCAAAGGATATAGAAAAGGAAAAAGAAGAAGGGTTTATTATATTAAAAGATTTAGTATTAAAAACGGGAGAAAGTAATAATGCTTCTGAAGAGGTATATGAAATTATAATTAGTAATAACGAAAGTGCAGAAAAGATTGAAAAGGCAAGTACAATGATTCAATCTATATCGGAACAAACAAATCTACTTGCTTTGAATGCAGCAATTGAAGCAGCAAGAGCAGGTGAGCATGGAAGAGGTTTTGCCGTAGTAGCAGAAGAAATAAGAAAACTTGCTGAAGAATCTAATAATTTTACAGGAGAAATTAAAACTGTAATTGAAGAGCTAAAATTAAAATCTGAAAATGCAGTAAGTAGAATGGAACTTGTGAAAAACATAGTAGATTCCCAATCTGAAAGTGTAGAAAAAACAGAAGAAAAGTTTAAAGGGATAGCAAATTCTATAGAAATAACTAATAATGTTATAGATAAGCTTAATGAATCATCAGAAAAAATGAATGAAAATAAAGAAAAGCTTGTAGACTTAATGCAAAATCTATCTGCTATAGCAGAAGAAAATGCAGCAGGAACTGAGGAAGCTTCAGCAGCTATAGAAGAACAATCAGCAAGTATCGAAGAAATAGCCAATGGCAGTGAAGGATTAGTAAATATTATAGATGAACTACAAGGTATTATCAATAAATTTACAGTATAAATATTCCACGGGGTCAGACCCCGTGGTAAAAACTGCTTTTCAAATTCAGTTGATTGAAGATGGACATATATGGATTGATGCATTGGAAAAGAGAAGCTTAATGGCGCATACTTATAATGAAGAAGTGGCTGAAGAGGCAGTGGAGCTTATTCGTAAATCCTATTATCCTATTATTAAAAAATTATGTTCTAAGTTGGAGGAATTACAGTGAGTTTTGGGCTAAGAGAATTAGACTTAGAATATATAGTTTCCTAGGGAAAACTTTAAATAGTTAAATATGTTAGGGGGCCATACCCCAATGGAAGAAGAATATGTTGATATTCTTCTTTTTGTATAGTCAGCATTTATGCTGAGCCGGCAGGCTGAGAGAAATTATAAGAGAAACATTAAAATATATAGATAAAGCTTATAATCATGATAAAATAAACATAGAAGATTATAATGAAATGACAATAATAATAGAGAATATTAATTCTTATTTTTTAGATATGTATGGAAAATATGAAAATATAGATGAGGAGGTTAGAGTTATGGTAAAAAGTTTTTATGATCCTAAGGTAGAGGAAAGAGGCATCGAAAAAGGCGAAAAAAATAAAGCTATAGAGATAGCTAAAAACTTATTAGATATTTTAGATGATGAAACTATTTCTATGAAAACAGGTTTAACAATAGAAGAAGT
>NZ_DJBA01000017.1:0-17921 GCF_002435615.1 Clostridium sp. UBA5988
TTCAAGCCTAGTTTCAACCTTAACCTCCAAATTCTTGTTTATATATATATATAATTTTCCAATAGCTTAATAACGTAATTATAACACAAGCCAATGACACTTTTAATATCATTGGCTTAATACTAACTAATTTTATAGAATATATGTCTTTAATTAAATATACTTCTTTAACTCCTCAATGGACTCTATATCAAACAAATCTCCATTAATTTTTTCTATCTTTTCTAAAGATAAATTAAGTATTGACTCTATTATATTCTCTGGAATATCCTTAAACTTTTTCCTTAAAAGTTTTATAGTACTTTTAGCTAAAGCGCTTTTTGCTTCTTCCCTACCTTCTGCCCTACCTTCTTGCCTACCTTCTGCCCTGCCTTCTTCTCTTCCTTCATCTCTAGCACCTTGAAGTCTACTTTTCTCATCCCTTATAGCTTTATCTCTCATCTCAGCTAGTTGTATTAACTCTTTATCTCCACTGATGTTGTATAGAACATCCATTGCTTCCTTGATTTCAGCATCTTCCTTTTTCATTATATCTATCTCCTTTCCCTCTGGATTTATTAAAAAGCTTAACCATCTATGCAACTTATTATTATAGTCTTTCTTTGATTTTTCAAACTTCTTAAGTTCTATAAAATGTATTTCAACAATATCACTTAGTAATTTCTTTGTCATATCTTCATATAGATGATAACTACTATGAAACTTCTCATCATTAATATAATCAAAGTCTAAGATATTTATAGTTATAGTTTTATTAAGTTGATTATAATTATCTCCTTTAACCAACTGTTTTAATATCATTTTTGATAAGTAAAATATTGTCCTTTTGAAGCAAGGTTCGCACTCCACGTTGTATAATATGGTAATTTATCTAGCTTCAATATCTCCTTTGTTAATTGTTGAATAACCAAACGCACTCATAATTTCTTTTTCTATTTTCTTCTCGCTACCTTCCCCTTCTCTTAAATCCATAAATTTTCTTCAATCTTTCCAGCATTTCAAAAACTACAGGGCATACACTAGCAAAATAAACTATATTAAGTAAACTGAATAATCTTTCTGGCTTATTTGTAAATGTGTACTCTCTACATCCTTCTGGTTTGCACGTTTCAATATCACAAACACCATTTTCAGTTAGAAAGCAACATGGCTTACCTTTTAGAGCATATCCATTGTTAGTCTCCTCTATATACTTATCCATAAATTCTTTCTTTGCTATTTTAAGCAACTTAGAAGCTTTCTCTATTTCATTTTTTTCAAATGTTATTGAATACTCCTTGCAGCAATTTCTACATTTACTACAATCATATACTTTGAATAATTCATTATGTAACTCCAAAAATTGTTCATCTAATTCATCTAAATCTGCATGATTTTTTAAATATGTACGGAATTTATAATTTTCTCTTTCCACTTTTTCAAATTCTTCTTTTATTTCTGATGGTTCTATCACAATATCTTCTCCTCTACTATATTTATACTACATTTTTTGTGCTTCTTATCACTTCCAGAAGAACACAGATGATTTCGCCCTATTTAAAAACTTCCAGCTCTCCTTTAAATGCTCTCTTTCTGGAATGAATTTTTTTATAACACTCTATTAAATCCATTTTAGCTCCACAATTGCCATTTGACTCCATTGTTTCACCTAGTGCAGATATGAGTGTTGCTGCTTTGTAATAACTTCCTCTAAATCCTCCACCTACAACTGCATCAGTTCTTTTATCAACCTCTGAGTGTAACCAAGTTACATACTTTTCATATTGTTCACTTGTAATTTTAATTTTGTCCTTCCATATTAAAAAACGTTCAAAGAAACTTTTATCATCATTTGAATAATTTAGCCTATATTTTAAGCCTTCTATTAACTTTTCACCTGCTTTAGAAAGGTTATGACTTTTATCTAAATATAGAATAAATAATGGTACAAATATACCCTTAATATTATTATTCCAACCTAAATAAATTTTATCTTTCTTACATTCTTCATAAATATACTCAAATTCTCCATTAAAGAAACAAAGTATTTTTTTATATTCCAGTGAAATATAATTGATTTTCATTTGATTGTTAATATTATCAAAATACACATATGATTTTTTAGGTAATATTCTTAGTTTCATAGTGTTAATATCTGTTATATTCTCATAAGTTTCAGCTTCAAAAAGTGTTAAATAGTGAGTTAGTGTTGATTCCGATTGAAAAGCTGCTTTATAACATTTCCAAACAATTTCTGTATGGTCTAATTCTTTTGCAGCCTTTGCAGTTAAATCTGCCACCTTTCCTCTAATAATTAACTCTTCATTCAATAAACTAATTGCTTCTAATCCTATTTTTTCACATTCAGTATATTTACTTTCATCAATTAAGTATTCACATGCTCTTAAATACAAAATAGGGTGCTTTTGTACCATTTCTCTAGCTGTATCACACAACATTTCCATGCCCCCTTGAAGCATACAAGCCTCAAAAAGCAAGTTTCCTGCTAAGTCTCAGTCTCCATGCTTACACTTCAAAAAAGCAATCCATTCTTCTAAAAATAATGCTATTCCTACTAATTCTTCTGGGCCTATAGTAAAAAACTCTTCTAGCTTTATATCTTTTGAAATATTCAATTTGATATAACTATAAATTGCCTCCACCCTTTCTATTCCATTAGAAGTTTGATATTCTGCATATAGTAAGTTAAGAACTATTTTCTTCAAATTTAAAGAAACCAAGTTTTCATCAACTAATTCTTCAATACCTAATTCCATTGTCTCTTCTGAGTCACTATCATATGCTTGAAATACCATATCTATAAGCAAATCGTATAAATCTAAAGCTTTTTTATATTCCTTTTGATATAATAGTTCTTCAGCTACTTGAAATGCAGAAGTTAGCTTTTTTCCTATTTCATAAGTATCATAATACTCATAGGAATAATCTCTCCAATAATTTTTACCAAATACTTCACAATAACTACATTCAAAATAAATATGTCCATTTTGTATTTTTTCACACCAACATTGTATTTGTTTTATATCATTTATAATCTCACCACAGTTATTTTCACCATTTAGAGAATTTAAAAATTTACATCTTTCATCTTCTTGAATTGTACGTCCTAATTTATGAATCCACTTTTCCTTCTCGCTCTCAGTCATAGTAGCTAGTTTTTCATCCATCTCTTTGATAAACTCATTATAATTCATTATTATTAAATCCTTCTTATAATATCTATTATTTTTATAAAATGCTTACCTAACTGCTTTCTTTAATATTTGATTTTTTTATCTAGAATGGCAATTCATCATCAAATTCTTTTAAATCATTAAAATTATTTCCATCATGTTCATATAAATCTTTTTCAAATACTCCGTAAGGTACACCACCTTCAGTAAATCCTGCAATATATTCCATCCCATATACTCCTGACAAGTACTCTTCATATTGTTCTTCAGTAAACTTTTCAACTTTACTATTCTTTGCTTTCTTAATCTTCTTCACCTTAATCATTCAGAATATCTTTCTCCTTATCACTATTAATTTTTATTACCTTCAATCTCTTCATGTATTTCTAAGAATTGCTCAAGACGTTCTTTCCATTGTGCAGCTAATGCTTTGGTGTGTACACGTATTAATGTTGATGTCTTTTTCTCATCAATAATTCTAGCTCCAATAACTGTCTTTCCGAAACCAGTTGTGGCAGATAATACACCATTTTCAAATTTATTCAATTCCTCAAAAGTCAATATACTTCTATCTATTTTGCAATATAAGAGTGATTTTTTTATTATCTACGTTTCTTAATTATATTATATAAAACTTCTATAAAAATTAATACTTTATTCTCTATTTAGATTCCTTTAACACTCTATCTAAGTTACTTAATTTCATTTCTTTTATACCCAATATCATTAACTTATTGCTAAACTCCCTCATATTATAATAATAAAAAAAATATAGGAGTAGATAAACATGTCTATTTTTGCTTATGTTGCAAATGACAATAATAAAATTTCAGTTATAGATACAAGTACAAATACAGTAATAAATACCATTCCAATTTTATCTCCAAGTGATATAACAAAATTTATTGCACTAACACCCGATGGTAGCTTTGCCTATGTTACAAACTCCTGTACTAATGATATTTCTATAATTGATATAAATACAAATACAGTGGTAAATACCATCCCTAATATTCCTTTACCACTTGGTATAGCGATAGCAAATGTTGATTTTCCATGCCCAACCCCTTTAAATAGAATGTGCATTGAAACAACAAGAATATTTGACTCAAGCAAGTTTGAAGAAGAAATTAAAGAGACCTTTAAACTTCCACCATTATATAATACTGAACACATTCAATGTGATGTTGGAGAAAGTAGATGTAATATATTAAATATAACTATAATAAACAAACAAACTAATTTAGTAAATGTAAAATTACAAATAAAAGTAATTATTAATTTTACAAATAACTATCCAAATTGTTATTTATTTAAAAAAGTAGTATGCTTCTATAAAAATGTTAATCTTATAAAACCTGAAGGTGCTGATGTATGTTGCTCTATTAATAATGTAACTTGTTCATGCATGCAACCAAGTAACTACTCAATTGGATGTCATAATAAAAATTTATACTGTACTATAAAGGTAACTGCTACTGTTAAATCTCAAAAGCTTGTTCAAATTGAAGTACCCGTTTTAAGATCTTGTGAACCAAATTAATGTTATTCTAATAACTGCATAACTAAAAATGTATAAAATTCAACCATCTATATTTTTATGCAAAAGTAGCTAGTAAAACTTATCTTATTTTTACTAGCTACAATTCCATCACTTATTTGTTTTAATTGCTCAGACTATCACTATTTCTTTATCAGTTTTAAATTACTCCCACCTAAAAAACTTAATAGATATCCAAATTTAGTTTTTGCTATCTCTTTTTCATCTTTTAATATTACAGGTAATATTTCATTCCATATATTTTCTCAGATATTTTCCTGTATAGGATTCATCACACATTATAATATCTTCAGGCCTTCCCTCTGCTACAATCTGACCACCATTTTCTCCCGCGTCAGGGCCCATATCTATTATATAGTCTGCGGTTTTTATCAAATCCAAATTATGTTCAATAACCAGCACAGTATTTCCTAAATCAACAAGTTCATTAAGAGATAGGAGCAATTTCTCAATATCTTTAATATGAAGTCCTGTAGTTGGCTCATCTAGGATATATAAATTGTCCTTCTCTTTTTTAATTTTTCCCAGTTCTCTTCCAAGCTTTAACCTTTGAGCTTCTCCCCCAGGCAATGTAGATGAGGATTGTCCTAATTTTAGGTATCCTAATCCTAGCTTGTTTAATACATTTAATTTAGAATGTATTAGGTTTAAATCCTTGAAAAATTCCACTCCTTCTTCAATTGTTAGTTCAAGAATATCAGCTATGTTTTTTCCTTTATATTTGATCTCTAATATCTCACTTCTATACCTTTTACCCTTGCATACTGGGCATATGGTTATGATATCTTGCATAAATTGCAACTCAGTTACAATATTTCCTTCTCCCATACAAGTCTCACATCTTCCACCCTTATTATTGAAACTGAAACTTGAAATGTCATACCCTCTAGCTTTTGCTTCTTCTGTTCCTGCAAATATTTCTCTTATTTTGTCATAAATATTAATATAGGTCGCTGGATTTGAACGTGAACTTCTTCCAATTGGTGATTGATCAATATATCTAACATCACTAATATTCTCAATGCCTTCAACTCCATCATTGAGCCCTGGCTTTACTCTAGAATCATGAAGCTTTGAGTATATGCTCTTGTATAATATCTCATTTACCAAACTGCTTTTTCCAGACCCTGATACACCTGTAATACAAATAAAGGTTCCTAAGGGTATGCTTAGGTTAAGGTTCTTAAGATTATTTTCTCTTGCACCATGTATTCTTATATGTTTTCCTATCCCTAAACGTCTTCCTTTAGGAATAACAATTTTCTTCTTTCCAGTTAAATATTGTCCTGTTATAGATCTTTCTGTATTAATAATCTCCTTAATACTTCCACTTGCAATTATCTCGCCGCCATTTGCTCCTGCACCTGGTCCTAATTCCACTATATAATCTGCGTTCCCAATAGTCTCCATATCGTGTTCAACTACAACTACAGTATTACCCATGTCTCTTAGCTTTTTTAATGTATTAATTATTTTAAATGTATCCTTCTCATGTAGTCCTATACTTGGTTCATCTAATATATACATCATCCCCATTAGATTTGATCCGATTTGTGAAGATAAACGTATTCTTTGAGTTTCTCCTCCAGAAAGAGTATCCGAACTTCTCCCCAAGCTCAAATATTCAAGTCCTATTTCTTCCATAAGCTCCAGTTTTAGTATCATTTCATTAATAATCTGCCGTGCAACTTCCCTTTTAGACTCTACCACTTCTAGGGATGATATAAATTTCTTTAATTTTTGTATCTGCATTTTTCCAAACTCATTTATGTCTATTCCATTTATCTTAACTAATAATCTTTCTTTTTTTAGCTTTTTACCCTTACAGTCTGGACAAATGTGACTGGCAAAGAGTTTTTCATTATCTCTGTTCTTTGTGCCTTTATCTAAATTATCTTTATAAAGCCGTGTTATATAGTTCACTAGCCCTTCATAACTTACGTATCTTCGTCTTTCTTCTATTTCTCGCTCTCCTGTTGGCTTCAGCAGCTCATAACGTTCACCTTTAGTTCCATAGAAAAAAATATCTTTTATTTTCTCTGGGAGCTCATTAAAAGGAGTATCGATACTAAAATTATAATGTGTTGCAAGGCTGTGCAATCTTGCTGCACCATTTTTATCACTCAAACTGAATTGAGATACATAAAAGGGGTCCATTCTCATGCTCTTCTTTTCATCCTTAATCAAAAGATAGGGTTCTGTCATTTTATAGGTTCCAAGTCCCTGACATGTAGGACATGCTCCGCTGACATCATTTGGTGAAAAATATTTAGGGAGGAATTTTCCTGTAATAATATTATGTTCACAGTTAATAAATCCCTTAGTAAACTTTCTTACTTCCTCTTCTGAAAGCTCCTTGTTTAGGATCTGTAATCTTATAAAATTCTGCCCTACTTCCAGTCCTCTTTCTATTGCGCTAACTATTTGTTCATAATTCTTTTTATATACTGAAACCTCATCTACTATTACTTCAATTTTATAAGTTCCAGTCTCCTCTAAGTTTATATTATTTTTAATATCAAACACTTCATTGTTGATCACAAATCTTCTATAGCCTCTACTTCTAAGTTCAGTTAATAGATAATCATAGCTTTTATGAAACATTTTATTAACAGGGGCTTGTACTCCAATTCTAGTACCTTCTGGGAGACTCAATATATGCTCAGCTATTTGACTAGTTGACAAACACTGAATTTCCTTATGGCATATAGGACAATGAGGCGTTCCTAATACTGAATATAATAATCTAATATGGTTTGACAAGTCAGCCATAGTTGCAACTGATGAACGTGGATTCTTAATACCTCTCTTCTGTGGAATTGATATTACTGGAGATAAACCAATGACCATATCTACATCAGGTTTTTCCATATTCATTATATTAGATCTAGAGGATGATGATAGAGACTGTAAAAATCTTCTTTGCCCTTCTGCATACAATACGTTATAGGCAATAGAAGATTTTCCTGAACCGCTTACCCCAGTAATTACAGTGAGAGCATCTCTAGGTATCTCTAAATCAACATTCTTTAGGTTGTTCTCTCTAGCTCCTTTTATACTTATACTTTTTCTAATCAATTGTATTCTCCTTTACTTTCTACATAGCTTCTAAGTTATATATCACTACCAAAATTATAATAATATGCCGCTTCTTCAAAGGTAACCTTGCTTTTATCCATAAGTTTTATTGATTCACTAACCTTAATTAGTACATCTCTTTCTGCAAGCCAATTATAAGTATCCGTAAGTTCATTGCCATCATTACTAATATTATATTTCTTTTTCAAGTATTCATTAATCATTGATACGCCTCTTATTTCACCTTCTTCTTTCATCCATCTGACAATAGGATGAAAAAGAACATCTTTTCTCTCTTCTATATACTCTTTACACAATTCTAATATTTTAACTAAACTTAAAATAGTTACTTCATTTTTAATCAAAGTCATATAGGTGCAATTAAAAAAATCAGGATTGAGCTTTAATCCTTGACTTATTACTTCTCTGCCCCTAAACTCATTATTTAATGCTATTTCTATACAGGCTATATGGCATACTAGTTTTTGAATTAAACTGAATCCATCAACAAGCTCTTCTTCAACCAGTAATAGCTTTTCTGCTTTTTTTACACATATAATTCCATAGATGGCCGACTTTAATAAATTCTCCTCTTTGTCTCTATCGCCTAAGAATTTATCTCCATTAAAAAGCTTTTCTATTGTTTCATCAGTTGAAAATAATAAACTACTTTCATTTAAAACTGTTCTAAAAAAATTTTGATTTTGGGGACTATCTACCAATTCAATAAAATAATTTCTGCTATATAGTTCCACTTGGAAGTCTATATCATCTTCTACAAGTGAATACTGCTCATATACCTTCTTGCTGTTTTCCTTTGATATTAACCATATATCTATATCAGACTTTTCCCATAAATTATCATTTGTAATACTTCCATAGGAAAAGGCAGCAATAATGTTACTGTCCCTTCTTACCTTTTCGATAAATTTCTCTAGGGCACTATTATACCTTTTTTAATATATGACATATTTGTATTCATAATTACTAAATCTCTTCCTCTCTTAAAATATTAACCTCTAAATTCATACTTTAAATTATATACTTTATTTCCAAACTGAACAATAATATTAAATATTTTACATTTTTCTCATGATATTGTTTACACATTCAATGATTACAGCATCAACACTTAAATTCAGTGCACCATTTGACTGAACCTATGTCAATAAATTAGAAATAAAAATCCATGAAAAATTCCCTCAAACTTAGCCTGAGGGAACATAAAACACATATAATATTATATATTAAAAAAATTGAGAACTGTCCTATATCCCATGAGGTTCTGTACACCTTGCAACTTGACATCTCTTATTTTCAATATCTCTAATCAATAGTTTCATCTCTTCAATTTCTTGACGTTGAGACTCTATAATCCTATTTGCAAGATCTTGAGTACGTGGGTCTTTTAAATTAGCACGCTCACTGGTAAGAATAGCAATTGAATGATGCGGTATCATCGATTTCATCCAAGAAACATCATCTATGAGCTCTTGGCTGCGTAATAGCCAAAGAGCAAGTACAAATACAAGAGAACTAAACAAGAAAATCCTAGAATTAACTCTTCTATTAGTGTACATATTCTGCATGTTGGAAAGCATGATAATAGCCATGGCTGATCCCATTATAAGGGCCATATACACTCGGTTCTCACTAAAGTATACATGATCTTTCTTGTAAGTATTCAAATACATAAGCCCAAACATAATTATTGTTGACTTTACAATCATATCTGAGAATTTTCTATACTCTGTCATAATATCCCTCCTATCCATATTATTTGAATTGAATTTATTATAACAATCAAAATCTATGGATTTTCATCTTACTCTATAATATTAATAATCTATGTAATGTGACACACAGCATATAAATATCAATTTAAGACTTCATAAAAATTATTACAACGGCTTAATACTTGGGTTGTTAAAGTTTGCCCATGCTATATTATTGTCAATATTTCTAACCATTCTGTAAGCTATTGGCTTAAATCCACACTTAGGCCAAAAATTTGAACCACAAAGGTTGGTTATTTTCCAATCTGTTATTATGCTATTATATCCCTTTTCCTTCATAATCCTATAGCCTTCATTCATTAACTTTTTACCAACACCTCTTCCTCTCTGGGAATGGTGAGTGCCCGCAATATGTAGCTCTACCCCATTATCAGGTGCCATCAAATCTGGAGTAATAGGCTCATATACTTGAAATCCTAATTCCTTCATATCCTTTTCTGCAATAAGAATCGTTGAATCATTATCCTCTACTAAACTTTTATACCCAGCATTTATATTCATTACAAGTTCAGGTTTTACAGGTAAAAAAGTAGGTGCTGAATTGAGGCATGATAAGATTATACTGGACATATTACCCATCTTTTCACTATCATTTTTGTTAGCAAATCTAATCTCTGCATCAGATAAATTTTCAAAAGCCTTGTAATCCTCCATATTCATTATTCCATGTACATGATCAATAAAAAAGCTTAATCTTTGGAAGGCTTCATAGTACACATGATTTCCTAGAGGTACAAATGTATGGTGGCTAAAGTAGCCATGTTCAAGCCATACAACAGAAACCTTTGTATAGAGCTCCCTTATAAGCTCAGAAGATTGATCCATTCTGATTACCCTCTATAAGTTCCCTTATTATTTTATTCATAATATCCATTTTTCCTTCAATATCACTAACTAGCTTAAACTGTGTTCTTGCTCTATGAAGATTGTGTTTCTCCTTGTGAATTTTAAAATAGGTATCTCCATTTAAATAATCCGTTAAAAATCTTATACCACATTCAAAGGTCATAAGTTTCACAGAAAATGCCATAAGTTCAATCTCTTTTGGCACAAGTATAGGTAATACTTCATGAAAATATCCCTTTGTAAAATACTTAAACAGATTCATATCAAACCATATTTTTGATAAATCTGTTTCATCTTCCCTTCCGCTAGAAGCTCCATATCTCAGTGCATCACCGTAGTCATAGAGAAGTGATCCTGGCATTACTGTATCTAAATCAATTACACATACTCCTTCACCTGTTTTTATATCTATCATAACATTATTCAGCTTAGTGTCATTATGGGTTACCCTTAGAGGAATGCTTCCATCTTTCATTGCATCTACTATAATGCTCACATCTCTTCTGCGTTTTTTTATAAATTCAATTTCTTTTCCAACTTCTTCTAATCTGCCACATTTATTATCTTCAATTGCTTTTAACAGATCCTCAAACCTGGTGGCTGTATTATGAAAATTAGGTATTGTTTCATATAATTTATCAACAGGAAAATCAGACAACATATTTTGAAACTTACCGAAGGCCTTGGCGCCATAATAAAATTGCATAGGATCTTGAACCTCATCGTAGGTCACTGCATTATCTATAAATTTATATACCCTGAAATAATCATTTTCATTGGTTTTATAGTATTTTTCACCATCCTTAGTTTTTATTATTGTTAGTGTTTCCCTGTCAGGATTTCCTCCACTAAGAAGGATTTTCTTTCTCAGATGCTCTGTTATAGCTGAAATATTCTCCATTAAATCCTCAGGATTTTTAAACACATTACTATTGATTCTTTGCAATATATATGGTTTTGTAATATATGTATCATTTATATATCCGTTACCATAAGAGCTCATTTCAGTATTAATATTAAACTGTTCTAAAACCTGATGCAGTTTATATTCCATGGTATAATCCCTCTCTAATCATTTTGTTTATAGCATTTTTAACTGTAGGTAAGTCTTCTTTGTATGTAACTCCATACCACTTATCTAATGTCTCAAGGACTTTCACCTTTCCACTTTGTGTTCTAATCATATTATCAACTACTGAAGGAAGATAAAATTCATCCTTTAATGGATTTTTTAAATCATTTAAAAATACAGTAAAGTCCTGTTCAAGCACATGAAATATGTCAGTGTCAAATCCCCACATGTTCATAGATACCATAGAATTAAGAGGTATTCCACTATTTTTATCAATAGCTGTATGCTCCACCACACTTTTTAAATACCCTTTTTCTATTTCACATAATCCGCGGCTTACTGTGCCATTTTCGGTTAGTGTATTTTTTAGTCTAAACCCAGCCATGCACATACCTTTATTTTGGGATAAATAATCTCCAACTATTTTGTAGGAATGGCTACCATAGTAATCATCTGCGTTTATTACCATAAAGGGAGTGGTAACTGCACTTTTAGCACAAATCACAGCATGCCCTGTTCCCCATGGCTTCGATCTATTATTATGGATAGAACACCCCTGAGGAATTTTGTCTAGTGTTTGAAAAGCATAATCTACATCTATTATCTTTTCAATTCTTTTTCCGATAATATGCCGAAAATCCTCTTCCATTTCTTTTTTTATAATAAAAACTACCTTTGAAAAGCCTGCTTTTACTGCATCATATATTGAAAAATCAAGTATTATTTCCCCATTTGGACCCACAGGCTCTAACTGTTTAAGACTACCAAAACGACTTCCCATACCAGCTGCCATTACTACTAATGTTGTTTTATTCATATTGCCACCTATATTTCAACTCTTTCTTCATATTCATCTAGATTAAATACATTACTTAATTACTAAATTCCATTTTATTTTCTTAGAGTATCCAAATCAATCACCACTCCATCTGCCAGCCTGGATTGTTCTGCTGCCATCGCACAATAATGACTTTCTACGGATTTATCTACTGATGTAATAGCATTAGTGGGTTCTCCATCCTCTGCAATCATATCAATGAATTCCTCCACCATACGATTGTCTCCCCCTGCATGACCAGAAAAATCCGTTGATAGTTTAGATATATCCATTACTTCACTTTCTTTTCCAAATGGTGTGACTGTAATAGTATTTTTAGATAAATCTGCAACAATTTCTCCTTTTGTACCCATAATCTTCTGATAACGTGAACCTGTAGCAGTGAATGCACACATTGTCAAAGAAATGGTGGCACCATCTGTCATATTTAGGTTTACAACCTGATGATCTACTACGTTATTATCACAGTAATATACACATCTTCCATAAGGTCCCCTTTGAATTGCTTCTGTAATACTTTCTACAGTGGGATGAAGGGTCAATACATCAACAGGCCATTTTGTATTCCCCTTTGCCACACCTGTTTTTTCATTTGTTATATAAATCTTTTCTGCATCAAAGGGACAATTTGCTTTTGCTTTGCATCCATCCATGCAACGCTTTGTTGCTCCTTCCGGTGCATTTTCTTTCTTAAATAAATATGTGCTTCCAAAGGAAGACACAGACTTACAAGTTTTACCTGTGAGCCATAATAATAAGTCCATATCATGACAACATTTCTGTAATATCATAGGACTAGTAGTATTTGAGTTTCTCCAGTTTCCACGTACAAAACTGTGTGCCTGATGCCAATATCCCACATTTTCAATTGCCATAACAGAAACTACTTCTCCAATTATACCGCTGTCAATTACTTCTTTTAATTTTGTATAGAATGGTGTATAACGCAACACATGACATACAACCACTCTTCTGTCACATTCATTTGCTACTTTTACAATTTCTCTACACTCATCAAGGTCTGGTGAAATTGGCTTTTCCAATAACAGGTGATATCCTTTTCTTAGAGCTGGGATTGCTTGTCTTACATGTTCCTTATCCTGAGTAGTAATAAACATAACATCTGCCAGCTTATCCTGAGCAATTAGTTCTTCTGCACTGCAGAAGCATGCCCTTTTCGGAATATTATACTCCCTTGCCACATCTTCTACCTTTGCAGGATCAATGTCTGCAATTGCTACAATTTCAATTTTCTCTGGGAATAATTTAGCAGTTAATGCATAGGTGTCTTTTCCTCTACTACCAAGTCCAGCTAATGCTACCTTTAATTTTTTACTCATTTTATTTCCTCCTATTTACTTCTATTTTATCCATTCATATTTTAAAAGGTATTTCTATGTGCATAGAGAAGACCTTTTCTATAACTTCCATACTGTTACATATATTGTATAGGTTTTTTAAAAATTTAGCTTGTACAATTATCCAGTATAATTGTTATATCATCCAAAATATCTATTTGTTAAATTGTATTCTTTTGTTATATTTGCTAAAATAAATTGATAATAATGCATAAGCAAGGAGTTGGT
The DNA here is from genome assembly GCF_002435615.1 of Clostridium sp. UBA5988. Classification (NCBI taxonomy): domain Bacteria; kingdom Bacillati; phylum Bacillota; class Clostridia; order Eubacteriales; family Clostridiaceae; genus Clostridium; species Clostridium sp. UBA5988. The sequence goes on from NZ_DJBA01000017.1 coordinate 13,951, forward strand.
TGTATGGCTTATATCAGTACTAGATTAAAAAAAGAATTTGAAATCACTGAAATCATCACCATTCACTATTTTGAGTACTTGAAAAATTTTGTTTTTCATGGTGAGTCTCATGATTTTTGGGAATTCCTATATGTAGACAAAGGAACAGTTATGGTACAAGCAGCCTCTGAGCATTATCAGCTCCATGCTGGAGATATGATTTTTCATAGACCAAATGAATTTCACGCTTTGAAGGCAATGGGAAGGAAATCGCCTAATTTAGTGGCAATTTCATTTTTGTGCAATTCCCCTTCAATGGATTTTTTTACTGGTAAAGTCACCACACTGTCTTCTATAGAAAAAACTTTAATTGCACAAATTATTTCAGAAGCGCGCACTGCATTTTCAACTCCACTCCATATCCCTTCCATTGAACAAGTAAAACTCTCTACTAGTGCACCTTTTGGCTCACAACAATTGATTTTGTTATATCTGGAACAATTTCTAATTCATATAAAGAGGCATCATTGTGACGATGAAAAAGTTAAAAACCTACCCTCTGTTACAAAACAGTCTTGGGATAGCTCTAATAAATCCTATGTATTTGAACAAATTTTGCATTATTTGCAGCTACACATTTGTGAGCAAATTAAAATTTCAGATATTTGCAATGAATTTTCTATCAGCCGTTCTACCTTACATTCACTCTTCCACAAAAATAAAAACTGTGGAGTAATTGATTATTTCATATATATGAAGATTGAGCGTGCAAAGGAAATTATTCGTGACGGGAATATGAATATCACTGAAATCGCATATTTTCTTTCTTATAATTCTTTGCAACATTTTTCCAAACAATTTAAAAAGTTAACTGGAATGTCACCAACGGAATACATCTCATCTGTTAAGGGTATTTCCCAAACTTATAACTGGCAGCCATAATGTGGCTGCCATTCCTTATTTGACAGCATATAAATATGACATAGTGATGTCATGTTCATGTGCTATAATATGATAGAGGTGAAAATATGCAAATCAACCGAATGTTTGAAATAATATATATACTTCTTGATAAAAAAACTGTTACGGCAAGAGAACTTGCAGAGAAGTTTGAAGTTTCTAGTAGAACCATTTATCGTGATATTGAAACATTATCATCAGCAGGTATTCCTGTTTATATGACCAAAGGCAAAGGTGGCGGAATATCTATTTTAGATGAATTTGTGCTGAACAAAGCTGTATTAACCCAGGAAGAAAAGTCTGATATTTTATCCTCACTACAAGCAGTTGGTGCAATCAATTTCAATGAAACAGATTCTGCATTACAAAAATTAGGCAACCTCTTTGGAGAGAATAACTCCGATTGGATTGAAGTGGATTTTTCATCCTGGTACAATTCGGAGAACGAATCTAAATCCTTTAATGATATTAAATCAGCAATCCTATCTAAGAAAATAATGAGTTTTACTTATTCAAGCGGAAAAGGCGAAAGAACTACACGAGATGTAGAACCTTTAAAGCTTTGTTTTAAAGGTATGGCACGTTATTTATATGCCTATTGTACTTTAAGGCAGGATTTTCGATTTTTCAAACTAAGTCGTATAAAGGATATTGTGATTACAGATAAACATTTTCATCGAAAAGTTATTGGGCCTATATTTAAGAAGGATAACATGTTTAATGAGCAATATATCACTTTGAAATTAAAACTGTCTCCCCATATGGCTTTTCGAGTATATGACGAGTTTGATAATTATACTAAAGAAGTTGACGGCAGTTTTATAACTGAAACAATTTATCCTATGGGTGAATGGCTATTTCCTTATATAGCTTCTTTTGGTAGCCATTGCGAGGTATTAGAACCATTGGACATAAGAAACTCCATAAAAGAAGAAATACAAAAAATGATGAACAATTATTTATAATATGACATACTGTTGACATATTATTTGATTTATTATAAATATATCAAATATATGGAGGTAGTTAAAATGAACTATGAAATTGTAAATCTTAAAGAAAAAATTATTGTTGGTGTAAGCGTGACAACGAGCAACGAAGATCCTAAAATGGGTGAGAAAATCGGCAAGCTTTGGGTTGATTTATATCAAAGTGGCATCAATGCAAACATCAAGAATAAGGTAAATGAATATGCAATTGGACTTTATTCCGATTATACAGAAAACAGTTATCTTGTTACCGCAGGAAACGAAGTATCAAAATCAGAAAACAGTGAGTTTACAACAAAAATCATTCCTGGGGGGAAATATGCAAAATTCTCTGTACATGGACACATGGAAACAGCAGTAGCAAAAGCTTGGGACGAGATTTGGAAAATTGACTTAGACAGAAGCTTTACAGGTGACTTTGAGGAATACCTAAACAGTGACTTTGAAAATGCAGATATTGATATTTATATAGCATTAAAATAACGGTGATAAGATTTATTATATTTAGCTAATTAAGTTAATTCTACTGAGTTGCAACATTCCAGTGATCTAAATAAACTAAGTATCGTAACGTTAACATATTCTAAATATATATTATAAAAATTATTAAGAATTCTACACACCCTATCTTCCTTGGTAATTTAAAACGTCCTGTTACCTTTGAAATGATTTAGAATTTACTTTTACCCTACTTAATAACTTAGGTAGATCAGGTTCTTCCTAAACTTGAAAGGTCTAAACCTATCCCATTAATGGGGTAAGTTTAGGCCTCTTTCCTTTTCTAATTAATAGTGCTCTTGCTATTCCCTTTCGTCCGCACCACCATACAATTCCAAATTGTGTATGTTGCTATGGACTTTCCTTTTATAACAGTTAGTTTTTATTAAAGTTTCAGATAAATAACAGCTTAACTAACTAACAATATATCAATACCAAGTCTTAGAAATGTATCAATAAACGCCCCCAAAAAATTTAATCCATAACATCTTTATTGTACCATCTCACTCTCCACTGCTCAATAAATCTATACCATATTAAAAAAATATTTCCTTTATTTAGCATGTACCTACAATAAAAAAACAGCAGAATTCTAAAGTTCTACTGCCTCTATATATTCCTTATTGCCTAGTTTTGTTCACCTGAAATTCGGATTATCTATTAATAATCTTGACGAATAAGGGACTTATTAACGCAATTGATATACAGTATAATACATATAATATAATTATATAGTAGTCAAAGGTATTTATTAAGTTATTTATGAAAAATAAGGGTAAAGCCACTAGTATAGCAATTATTAATCTAGATAAGTTTGTAACTTTGTATTCCTGTTTACAAGTTTTACAAGATATTTTATAAGATATAGCTGCCTTTAAAATCTCTTTATAGGAAAACTTGTTTTCACATTTAACACATAGCATAATATTCTCCCCCAATTTCTTAATTAAATATAACTAAAAGACTAAAATAATATCGTTAAATCTACTTATTTTCTTGTTCTTCTCTCAAATGCTTGAATTTTTCAGGATCTTTAAGTTCTAAGCTAGAATCTATTTGTAATTCACTACGTTTTAACTCTAACTCTTCTTTAGTCAAAGGACCATATAGTTCTTCTGTGTCAACATCTATAATCCAATAATTAAGTTTTGTTTTGTCTAACTCCATAGTTTCCTCTATTAAAGGAATATGCTCTGCCAAGATAAAATTATCATCCCAAGCAACTTTGGTAACTTTTGCATGGATTACAGTTTTTATACCTACAGTTTCCGTACCTACATCACCACTTTTAAATATTACAATATCATTAGAGCTACTATGACTAAGTTGATAATCTTTAGCCAGTGTATAGGTATAATCATTCATTCCTGGACCAAAGCATCCGCTTAAATTAAATGTTAAAAGTAATAAGGTGCAAATAATAAGAAATGTTTTTTTCATAGTATATTTCTCCCATTATGGAATTTTAAACAATTATATACATTAATTATAATATATATATAATTAATGTATAATTATATATATCACCACTTTACAAGAAAATTA
>NZ_DJBA01000055.1:0-52308 GCF_002435615.1 Clostridium sp. UBA5988
ATACCACACTTTACACTATCTATAATAATTTATTACTGTTGCATAATTATACAACTATAACTTATAAATATGCAATAGTTTTTTAATATTTTTTTAAAAAGATTTATATTTATTTAAGTTAAAATACTATATTAGGGGAAAATAAATTATGAAAACCATTGTGAACTCAATGGTGACGTGATAATATTACTATGTTGTTAAAATGAGAGCTTATTACTAAATAGTACAGCTCTAGAAAACTTATTTATGTTGAAATCAAGAGGAGTAAGATTATGAAATTATCAGAAAAAGCTAAGAATCGACAAATGAATAAAGAAGCTATAATTTCTATTATTTTGTATATACTTTATTTTATTTGGTGGTATGTTACTGGCTTTGGGCTAGGAAGCGGAGATCCATCTACTTATAAATATGTAATGGGACTACCATTGTGGTTTGTATTAAGTAGTTTTGTAGGACCAATAATACTTATTGTAGCAGTAACATTTACTGTAAAGTACTTATTTGTGGATATGGATTTAGAAAATGATGAAGAACAAAAGAATAATCATAAGGAAAAATAAAGTGGGGAATGTAGTATGGAAAAAATGTTAATTGTAATACCAATTATTCTTTATTTAGCATTAAACTTATTTGTAGGAGTTTGGATTAGCAAAAATGCATCAAAAGAAAATTCTAAAAATGGATTTATTAATAATTACTTCATAGGTGGAAGATCCATGGGAGGGCTTGTTCTTGCTATGACACTAATAGCAACTTATACTAGTGCTAGCAGTTTTATTGGTGGACCTGGAATTGCTTATTCTGTAGGATTAAGCTGGGTATTTGTAGCAGTAACTCAAGTTCCAACAGCATTTTTGACCTTGGGAATTTTAGGGAAAAAGCTAGCTATAATATCAAGAAAAATTAATGCTGTAACAGTTACAGATTATTTATACAAAAGATATAAATCACCCACAGTAGTTATAATGGCATCTATTGCTTTAGTAATATTTTTTATTGTAACTATGGTGGCGCAGTTTATTGGAGGAGCTGTATTATTCCAATCTATTACAGGATTTTCTTATTTGGTAGGACTAATTTTATTTGGTACAATAGTAATTATATATACTACCATAGGAGGCTTTAAAGCAGTAGTTGTTACTGACACTATTCAAGGAATTATAATGATAATAGGTACAGGACTGATTATTTACTCTATTATAAAGGTTGGCGGGGGAATGGATACTATTTCAGCTACTTTAAATGAAGTTAATCCAGTATGGAATACCCCTTTATCTGGTGAACATTTTAGTAAAGGATACATTATGTCCTTTTGGGTATTAGTAGGAGTAGGAACCCTTGGACTTCCTCAAAATACAGTTAGAGCTATGGGGTTTAAAAATAGTAAATCCATGCATGATGCAATGATTTATGGAACAGTAGTATTTTTTATTTTAATGTTTGGAATGCTTTTAGCGGGAGTACTTTCTGCAGCAATTCTTCCAAAGGGAATTACAAATTCAGATACTGTTATTCCAACTTTAGTAATTAATATTATGCATCCTGTAGCTGCTGGAATATTTCTTGCAGCACCACTAGCAGCAGTTATGTCAACGGTATCCTCTATGTTAATCTTATCTTCTGCTGCAATTATAAAAGATATATATATGAACTACATTATGAAAAATTATGATGTAAAAGAAGGTAAAGATTTTGAAAAGAAAATATCAAAAATGAGTCTATGGTCCACAGCAATTATAGGGCTTATAGTGTTTATTCTTGCAATACAACCTCCATCATTACTTACTTTTATTAATCTATTTGCCTTTGGTGGATTAGAGGCTGCTTTCTTTTGTCCAGTGGTCTTTGGGTTATATTGGAAAAGGGCTAATGCTATGGGAGCTATAATATCTATGATTTGCGGTGTTGGTTCCTTTATAATATTTTATATCACAAAGTTTGCACCAATGGGAGTTCAACCTATAGTGCCAGCTCTTGTGGTAGCTATAATTACATTCTTAATGGGAAGTTATATTGGGAAAAAACCAGATAGAGATGTAATAGAATTATTCTATGGTATAGAAGAATAAAGTGTTTAAATGAGATTAGAGTTATATCAAAACAAAATTAATGTTTAATTAATATTGTTTTGATATAACTCTTTTTTAGTTTCCTATCTTAAATAGTATTCAAAAAATACTAGTAAGTTTTTAATTAAAGATGATACTACAAAATAACTTAAGGTATAATAGAATAATATAGAATTATAGTTTATTTAGAGGGGGTAGGGAAAAATGACCAATATATATTTTGTAAGACATTGTGAACCAGATTTTTCAATTCATGAAGATTTAATTAGACCACTAACTCAAAAAGGGCAAGAGGATAGTAAAAAAGTAGAGAAAGTATTAAAAAATAAAGAGATTGATGCTATTTACTCTAGTCCATATAAACGTGCAATAGATACCGTTAGGAAGTTAGCAAATACTTTAAATTTAGAAGTAAAAACTAAGGATGATTTGAGAGAGCGGACTATTGCAGATCAATGGATAGATGATTTTAATGAATTTGTAAAATGTCAATGGGAGGATTTTGAGTACAAGCTTTCTAAGGGTGAATGCCTTAGACAGGTGCAAGAGAGAAATATAACAGCATTAAAAGAAATATTAAATGAGAATAAAGGCAAAAATGTAGTAATAGGAACTCATGGCACAGCTTTAAGTACAATATTGAATTATTATAATAAAACCTTTGGATATGAAGAGTTTAATAGAATAAAAAGTATTATGCCTTGGATTATTGTTATGGAATTTAAGGGTGAGGAATTTATAGGGTTTAAAGAAATAGATATAGATTAATGGAGGAGGAACAAAATTGAGAATACTTCATACTGGAGATTGGCATCTAGGAAAAAATCTAGAGGGTCAGAGTAGGATGGATGAGCAGGAAGAATTTTTAAAGGACTTTGTAAATATAGTAGAAGAAAATAATATAGATTTGGTTATTATTGCAGGAGATGTCTATGATACAAGTAATCCACCAGCTAGAGCTGAAAAAATGTTTTATGATACTTTAAAGAGAATTTCTAGAAATGGTGAAAGGCTAACCCTTGTAATATCGGGAAATCATGATAATCCAGAGAGATTAGTGGCAGCAGGTCCTTTAGCTATGGATCATGGAATAATTATGGTGGGAACTCCAAAAACTGTAGTTCAACCAGGGAGCTATGGAAAACACAGACTTATTGAATCTGGAGAAGGATTTATTGAAATTGAAGTTAATGAAGAAAGAGCAGTTATATTAACAGTACCCTATCCCAGTGAAAAAAGATTAAATGAAATATTGTATAGTGGCATGGAAAGTGAAGAAGAAAAATTAATGTCTTATAGTGATAGAATACATGAATTATTTCATACTTTAGAAGGTCATTATAGAGAAGACACTATAAATTTAGTAGTATCACATCTATTTGCCATGGGAAGTGAAGAAAGTGGTTCAGAGAGAAGCATACAACTAGGAGGAAGCTACATAGTAAATGGCAGTTGTTTTCCAGAGTCAGCTCAATATATAGCTCTTGGTCATGTGCATAAGCCCCAAATAGTCCCTGGAACTAATAAAAGAGCACGATACTCAGGTTCACCTCTTCATTATAATAAAAAGGAAATTAGCTTTAAAAATAAATGTTTTATAGTAGATGTGAAGGCTGGAGAAGATAGCCTTATAGAAGAGGTGGAAATAAAGGTTTATAAGCCCATTGAGGTGTGGAAATGTAATGGAGTAGAGGAAGCTATCTTAAAGTGTGAGGAAAATAAGGATAGGAATTGTTGGGTTTATCTTGAAATTTCTACAGATAGATATATAAATGAAGATGAAATAAAGAAAATGAAGACATTAAAAAGAGATATCCTAGAAATTATGCCTAAGATTATAGGTGTGGAGGAAGAGGATGAAAATGCTAGGAGTCTTTCTGAAAAATCCTTTGAAGAGATATTTAAAGATTTTTATAAAAGAGAAAGAGGAGTAGATGCAGAGGATGAAGTGGTTGATTTACTTATGTCTATAATCTCAGAAGAAGGAGGCGAAGATAATGAAACCAATTAGTCTTAAAATTAAGGGATTAAATAGCTTTAATGAAGAGCAATTTATAGATTTTGAAAAACTTACGGAGCAAGGCTTTTTTGGTATATTTGGACCTACTGGCAGTGGAAAATCTACAGTATTAGATGGAATAACTTTAGCTTTATATGGAGAGGTTTCAAGAAAAAGTTCAAACTTTATAAATACTAATTGTGATAGCCTAGCTTTAAGTTATACCTTTCAAATTTCAGGAGCAAAGCCTAAGAGATATGTTGTAGATAGAGAATTTAAAAGGGATAAGAAAACGGGGAATCCTATATCAGGAAAATGTAAGATAGTAGACATGACTTTAGAGGAGCCCATAATTTTAGCAGATAAGGTGAAGGAAGTTACTGCAGCTTGTAGAGAGATTATAGGATTAAGTTTAGAGGATTTTACTAGAACTGTAGTGTTACCTCAAGGGAAATTTAGTGAGTTTTTAAGGTTAGAGGGTAGAACGAGAAGAGATATGCTTGAGAGGTTATTTAACTTACAAAAGTATGGTGATAATCTTTCAAGTAAGCTTAAGGCTGAAGTAATAAAGGAAGAAAGTAAATACAAGGAGCTATCTGGTGAGCTTAAGGGTTATGAAAATATAAATGAGGATACATTAAAAGAAAAAGAGGATGAACTAAAAGCTTCAACAGATATACTAAAAAAAGGTAATGAGGAACTTAAGAAGTTAGCAGAAGATTTTAAGGAAAAAGAAGAAGTTTGGAAGTTAAGCTTAGATATTAAAGACTATGAGGAAAAGAAAAAAGCTCTAATGGGAAAAGCTGAAGAAATAGAAGAGTATAAGGAAAAACTAAAAATTGGTGAAGGTGCAGCTAGGGTTTTACCTTATATAGAAAGCTATGAAAATACTCTAAGAGATTTAAAAGCCTCGAAGGAAAAGGAAAATGCCTTAAATCTCCAACATGAAAAATTAAAAGTAGAAAAAGATGAACTAGAAAGTAAGTGGAATTTTTGGAGAAAGAAAAAGGATAAGGAATTACCTGACTTAAAAGTAAAAGAAGAAAAGGTTAAGGATGCTTTAATAGAAAAGAAAAATTTAGATGCTTTAAAAGTTAATATTAGTGAGTTAAGAGAAAGTGTTAAAAGTTTAAATGAGCAGGGACAGAAAGCTCAGGGAGAAATAGATATTTTAGATAAAAGAATTCTTAAAGGTGGAAATGTTATAAAAGAAACTGAGATGAAGATTGAAGCCCTTAAGATAGATAGTGAATTAAAGGAAAAGGTTCAAAGGGGTATTAGACTTAATGAAAGATTTTTAGACTTAAAAGCTTTAGTAGATAAGGATAGATTAACCTTAACAAAACTTAAAAAGTTTATGGAAGAAGAACACGTAAAAGAGGATTTATGCAGAGAAGAACTTAGTAAAAAGGAAGCATTGCTTATAGAAAAGGAAGAGGAGTTAGAGAAACTAATTAATACTTGTCCAGGAGAATCTACTGATCTTTTGAATCTTCAAAGAAGGATATCTGAGGAAACAGAAAAGACTAAAAGATATAGCATTGCAACTGAAGTTATTATAAGCTCAGAAGAAATTATTAAAAATTTAAGGGAAGCAGTAAATAAATATGAGAAAAATAAGTCTAGGATAGATGAGGCCATTAAAGGGTTAAAAGCAGAAATATTAGAGCTACAGGTTGAGACTTTAGCAAGTGAGCTTAGAGAAAATTTAAATAAGGGTGAACCTTGTCCTGTTTGTGGTTCTTTAGAGCATCATATTGAGAATATAAGGCATATAGAAAACCTAGACTTAACTGGAAAAAATGAAAAACTGCATGACTTTGAAAATCAACTTAAGGAAATAGAAATGAATATTACTAGGGACAACACTAAAATCTTAAATTTAGAAGAAAACATTAAGGCTAAAGAACTAGAAATAAAAGCTTTAGGGGATGATTTTAAAGTTGGGAATCTAGCAATATTAGAAGATAAATTTAAAGTACTAGATAAAGAACTTTCACAGTATAATAAAGATAAAGAAGTTTTAGAGACTGTTATAAAAACCTTAAAAGAAGAAAAACTATCCTTAGAAGGTAAAAGAAATACTATTAAATCAGTAGTAGAAGAAAAGGAAAAGCAATATAAGGATGTAGAGCTAGAATTTAATAAAAATACTCTGTCTAGTAGTGCTTTAGAAAATGATATAAATAACATAAAAAATTCTATCAATGTAGAAAGTTTTCAAGAAAAAAATGAAGAAATATTAAGGATAGAAAAAGAAAGAGAAGAGTTAGAAAAGAACATAAGAAAGTATAGAAAGGGATTAGATGATCTAATAGATAGCAAGGAATCCCTACAAATAAGCATAAATTCTTTTAGAGAAAACTTAGCTAAAGAAAAATCTGCCCTTATAGAAAAAGAAAAAAGTGCAGAGGAGAAGGAGCTTCAAATAAAAGCTAAGGTAGGAGATCTCGATAGTCTCAAGGACTTATTAATGCAGCTTCAGGAAGAAATAAAGACTATAGAAGATTCCTTTAATGGTTATGATAAGAAAAAGGAATCCATGGAAAAAGACTTTAAAAGCTGTAATGAAGCTTTAATAGAAATCATAAGTAAGGTTAGACAGGTAGATAAACGAGAGGAAGAAGAAAGAACTTACTTAAAAGATTGCTTAAGGAAGGAAAGTTTTGAAGATATAGAGCAGGTTAAAGATAATGTAATTTCTAAGGTGGAAATAGAGAGATTAAAGACATTTATTGAAGAGTATAATAACAGCATATCCAAGGTTAATGGGGCTATTGAAAGTTTACTTATAAAGATAAATGGAAGAGAAGTAAGTGAAGAAGCTTGGCAGCAGGTTCAAGAAGAAAAAGCTATAAAAGAAAAGGAAATAAAGGTTTTTACAGAAGTAAATATAAGATGTTCAGAAGAAGTTAATTATATAAAGAAAAAACTATTGGAGTTAAAGGAATTGTTAGATAAAAAAGAAAAATTAGATCATAAATTAGCTCTTCTTGATGATTTAGAAAAGCTATTTAAGGGTAAAAAGTTTGTTGAGTTTGTAGCTGCTACTAGACTAAAATATGTATCCATGGAAGCCTCTAAAAGACTTAAGGAAATTACTAGTGGAACTTATGGTTTAGAAGTAGATAAGCAGGGGAGATTCATAATAAGAGACTATAAAAATGGAGGAGCCTCAAGAGATGCATCCACACTTTCAGGAGGAGAGACATTCCTAACATCCTTAGCTTTAGCCTTAGCATTATCCTCAGAAATTCAACTTAAGGGAACAGCACCCTTAGAGCTATTCTTCTTAGATGAAGGCTTTGGAACACTAGATGATGATTTACTAGAAGTAGTTATGAGTTCTTTAGAGAGAATTCATAATGATAAACTTAAGGTAGGAATAATAAGTCACGTAGAATCTATAAAAAATAGGGTACCAGTAAAATTAGTAATTACGCCAGCGGAATCAGGTAGAGGTGGAAGTAAAGTTAAGATTGAAAGAAGTTAATTGCAACAATGATTTTTAATGTTATAATAGATTATTGGCATTAAGAGAAATGTAAATGAGAATGCAACTTAAGACAAGAAGTTTTATTGGTTAAATACAAACTCTATGTATGGCAAAATAAATATGTAAAGTGAGAAAAAGATATGAGATATGAAAGATTAGAAAAGCAAATAAATAGACTAGATAATGATATTGATTCTATGGGAGTAGCTAAGAAATATTTATCAAATATTGATGAAATTAATGAGGTAATTAAAGAATTAAATGAAAAAAGAATAGGCCTTGCTAATGAGCTGCATTTTGAAGATCATTCATCCTATGCACAATGTTGTATAGAGATAAGCAATGTAATTGATAGACCTCTTGGTCAAGAAGCACAAGCTGAATTACTTGAGACTATAAAAGAAATCTTTGGAAGAAAGTCTCCAAATGTAAGCAAAAAAAGTTATGGGCTTAATGCTTGGCTTAAAGAACTGGATATAGAATATAAGTGGATTGAAAAAGAAAATGAAGATTGGGCTACCTTAATAATAAGTGGATTTGGATTACACGAATAAACTAAAAATATATTCTTAATTTTATATTGACGAATTAAATATATTTGTATAATATAGATAATAATATCAATAATAGCTATGATGAGAAAAGTAGATATTTAATTTCTTTTACAGAGAGCTCCAGGTGCTGAAAAGGAGTAAAGAAGTACTTATCGAAACAAGGCTCTGAGCTTCATACGGATTCTTTAAAGATGATGCTATGACGTAGGTCTACGTTACAGGACTAGAGTATAAGTATTTTTAATACCGTACTTGATAAGATTGATATGGTGACATATCTATGAATTTAGGTGGCAACGCGAAGATATAACTCTCGCCCTAAGGACTATAACAGTCCTAGGGTGGGAGTTTTTAAGTTTTACTCTAAATCTTTGATTTAGCTAAGTAAAACTTACTCCTTGGAACGCATGTGAGAAGGAGTTTCTTTACGAGCAAAGCGAGAAAGGTGCTTTAGCAACATTACTCTAAATCTTTGATTTAGCTAAGTAAAACTTACTCCTTGGAACGCATGTGAGAAGGAGTTTCATATTGCTAAAGATGTGAGAAGGAGTTTCCTCAAGATCAAAGCGAGAAAGTTGCTTTAGCAACGTCACTCCAAATTTTATATTTGGTTAAGTGAAAAACTATAAAATCTTAAAATTAAAATTTATATATAAATTGGAGGTGAATTTAGTAAAGCTTGAAAAAAGCTTTACTAAGTGGATATGTGTAATGAAAATGATTCTTTAAACTTTGTAGATAGACTAGTGAAGGAAGATATTAATGAGGGGAAATGTGATGAAATTCATACTCGGTTTCCTCCTGAACCTAATGGATATCTCCATATAGGAAGTGCTTATGCAATAAATATAAGCTATGGAATTGCTAAAAAGTATAATGGAAAATTCAACTTAAGATTTGATGACACTAACCCAGGTAAAGAAGACCATGAGTATGTAGATGCTATTATTGAAGATATGAAGTGGATGGGGTTTGACTATGAGGATAGACTTTTTTATGGTTCAGATTACAGTGAAAAAATATATAACTATGCTTTATATTTAATAAGAAAGGGAAAGGCTTATGTATGTAATTTAACTCCCGATGAAGTAAGAGAGTATAGGGGAACTTTAACAACACCAGGTAAAAATAGTCCTTATAGAGATAGAACTATTGAAGAAAACTTAGAGTTATTTGATAAAATGAAGGCTGGTAAATATAAAGAGGGCGAAGCTGTTTTAAGAGCGAAAATAGATATGGCAAGTCCCAATATGAATATGAGAGATCCAGTTATTTATAGAATATCCTATACACAACACTATAAAACTGGTACTCAATGGTGCATATATCCTATGTATGACTATGCTCATCCAATTCAAGACTATATTGAAGGGGTTTCTCATTCCTTATGTTCTAATGAATTCAAAGATCATAGACCTCTTTATGAATGGGTTTTAAATGAGTTAGATTTAGATAATCCAAAACCAAGACAAATTGAATTTGGAAGAATGAATTTAAGTGGAGTAGTTACAAGTAAGAGATATTTAAAGATGTTAGTAGCTAGTGGAGAAGTTGATGGATGGGATGATCCAAGACTTTCAACTTTAAAGGGAATGAGAAGAAGAGGATATACACGAGAGGCAATTTTAAACTTTTTAAGAGAAATTGGAGTTGCTAAGGCTGATACTTTGGTAGACGTTGCTATGCTAGAGAATTCATTAAGACAAGATTTGAAATTAAAGGTACCTTCTGTTATGGCAGTTCTTGATCCAATAAAAGTTGTAATAACAAATTTGCAAGAAGAACATTTAGAGTATTTAACCATTGAAAATAATGGTGAAAATGAAGACTTAGGCAAGAGAGAGATGCCTTTTACTAAAGAATTGTATATTGAAAGAGAGGATTTTAGTGAAAATCCACCTAAGAAATATAATAGATTAGTATTAGATGGAGAAGTTAGACTTAAGGGAGCATATTTTATAAAATGTAATGAGGTAATAAAGAATGAATCTGGTGAAATAGTAGAGCTTAGATGTAGCTATGATCCAGAGACTAAGAGTGGTAGCGGTTTTACTGGAAGAAAAGTTAAGGGAACAATTCACTGGGTAAGTGCAAAGTATGGAGTACCTTGTGAAGTTAGATTGTTTGAGAATTTATTTAATGATGCTCCATCAGGGGATAATTTATTTGAATATATAAATAAGAATTCTTTAGAAGTAAAGAAAAATGCAATTGTTGAACCAGCAGCTCTTAGACTAAACAAAGAGGGTAGATTTCAATTTATAAGACATGGATACTTTATAAGAGATACTAGATTATCTAAAGAAAAGCTAGTATTTAATAGAACTGTATCTTTGAAGAGCTCTTATAAAAAGTAAGTCAGTGTATATAAGAAAAATCTATTAAAAATAAAGTATAGAAAATAGCCCAAGGGATAAAGAAAATCCTTTGGGCTATTTTTATATAAGTAGGATAAGAAATTACATTAGTTTTTCATGTATTATTTTGTGTAATTATCGAAATAACCTTGGATGAAGATTATAGGAGTTCCCTTATCTCCACTTCCAGAAGTTAAGTCAGATAATGAACCTATAAGATCAGTAAGTCTTCTTGGAGTAGTACCTTGTGATTCCATAGCACCTACTAAATCAGATTCTTTATTTTTAATATATTCAGAGATAGCAGACTTAAGTTCTTCACCTTTTAAATCAGCAAAGTTATTATCAGCAAGATATTTTAACTTAACTTCATTTGGTGTACCTTCAAGTCCTGGAGTATATGCAGGTGATACAACTGGGTCTGCAAGTTCCCAAATCTTACCTACTGGATCTTTGAATGCTCCATCTCCATAAATCATAACTTCAACGGTTTTTCCAGTTTTCTCTTTAATCATAGCTTGTATATTATCAACTACTGGTTGGCAGTTACGAGGGAAAAGTTTAACTGTTTCCTCTGTAGATTTGTTTGAGCCTAAAAGTCCATAAGCTTCATTGAATCCACTACCATCAATTGATGAAGATAAAATATCATCAAGACTATAAATCTTTTCTCCACCATTTGCCTTAAGTATTTTCTTAGTTCTGAATCTAGTGTGAATGTCACAAGTAAGTACGCTCTTTGTATAATCTAATATAGTTTTTGGATTATTTGAGAATATAACTTCACACTCTATTCCATAGCTTTCAACTAGAGATTTGTAATATTCAATATAATCAACACCGGTAAACGGATGTTTATTAAATCCAAAGTGTTCACGGAATTGATTTTCAGTTAGAACATCTGTCCAAGGATTAACTCCTTTTTCATCTAGGATATCTAAGTCTACTAAATGGTTACCAACTTCATCAGAAGGATAGCTAAGCATTAAAACAATTTTTTTAGCACCCTTTGCAATACCACGAAGGCATATAGCAAAACGGTTACGGCTTAATATTGGGAATATTACTCCTACAGTATCTTCACCAAACTTTGAGCTTACATCTTTAGCAATATTGTCTATAGAAGCATAGTTTCCTTGTGCACGAGCAACTACAGATTCAGTTACAGTAACTACATCTTTATCATTAATTGAGAAACCTTCAACTTTAGCAGCAGTTAGCACGCTATCTACAACGATTTCTTCAATGTTATCTCCTTTGTTTATGATTGGGCAACGAAGTCCTCTAACAACAGTTCCAACGACTCTTTCCAATTATAACATCTCCTTTATGTAAAATTACATTATTTTTTAAAACCTACTCTTGTAATATACACCATTTTAGTGGTATAAGTAAAATAAATAGATTAAATAGTAGATATAAGGAGTGCTTATATGATAAGTAAATTAGATTTATATAAGGTGTTTTGTATGGTGGGAAAGCATGAAAGTTTTTCAAGAGCTGCTAAAGAGTTATACATGACTCAACCCGCAGTAAGTCAATCTATTATGCAATTAGAAAGAGAATTAGATATAAGGCTTTTCACAAGAACTTCTAAAGGAGTTATACTTACAAATGAGGGTCGAATTTTATTTGAATATGCTAGCTCTGCCATGAATTTGATACATGTTGGAGAAGATAAACTTTTAAAAATTAAAAATATGATGATAGGAGATTTAAAAATAGGTGTAGGAGATACCATATCAAGATACTTTTTATTACCCTATTTAGAACAATTTCACAAGGAATATCCCAATATTAAGTTTAAAATAATAAATGCCACAACCTTAGAGCTTTGTGCTAGTATAAAGTCAGGGGAAATAGATATTGCAATTTGTAATTTTCCTATTGAAGATTCTGCACTGGAACTTAGAGAATGTATGGATATTCATGATATATTTGTCTGTGGAAATAAGTACAAGAACCGTTGCTCTAAACCTATTAGCCTTGAAGAAATAACAGAATTACCATTAATATTATTAGAATCTAAATCTATATCAAGGCAATACATAGAGAAATATATGTTATCTAAAGGAATTAAAATTACTGCTGAAATCGAATTAGGATCCTATGATTTATTATTAGAATTTGCAAGGGCAAACTTAGGAATAGCCTGTGTTATTAAAGAATTTTCAAAAGAATATTTAGAAAAAGGCATAGTATATAAAGTGAAATTAAAGGAAGAAATACCTAAAAGAAGTATAGGGCTCTGCTTTTTAAAGAGTGTGTCCCTTTCTCCAGCAACTACAAAATTTATTGAAATACTAGAGCATAAAATAGACATATAGGACAAAAACATATACAAAAATAGAATATACCCTGAAAGCTTAACACACAAAATAGAGCATTACTTTACAGGGTATTTTGTATTAACTAAAAATGACTACTTACTTCTTCTCTTTCAATTCTTTTTACATCCTTTAATCTTAAATGAGTTACGTCCATAATTTTATCATAGGATTCACCATCTATAAGCATTTGTTTAGCTTTTTCACGTAGCTCAGGGTTATCTTCTAATTTCATAAATTTAACCTCCTTCAACATTTCGTTCAACCTTATTTTGTGATTATTATAAAAAACTATTCATATATATAGGATCACAATTAGGTATTTATTGAATGGTATAGTTGAATTTGTAAATCTGCAATGTTATAATAAATATAATTTAATAGATAGCTAGGGGTGCCAATTTGGCTGAGAAGGAAAGTCCTAACTCTAAGAACCTGATATGGTTAGTACCATCGGAGGGAAGCAAATAATAAGTCTTATTTTTATATAAAATAAAAGCCTTGCTTATGCAAAATTAGTATTTTTATAAAAGCTTAAGTAAAGATATAATTTTAATTATTAATATCTAAACTTAAATAAGAAGATATTGTTATATGAGTTATTGAGATTTTCAACACCTAGCATTTGTTAGGTGTTTTTTATTTTTTTAAATAAGTTAGTTAATGTACATAGGTATTGAAAGAAGGTGAAAATATGAAGGTTAATGGAAAAAGTATAGATATGAAAGGAATAACTACTATAAGCAGTTTGTTAAGTAAGTTAGATGTTAATGAAGAAAAGGTAGTAGTGGAATTAAATAAAGAAATAGTACCAAGAGAAAATTATTGGGAAATATATTTAAAAGAGGAGGATATTATAGAAGTTATATCTTTTGTAGGGGGAGGCTAAAGAGAAATTATAAATATATTTCAAAATAATTTTAGAGAAAAATATAGAGTGGTGGATTTGTTTGAAAGAGAAAATTAAAATTAAAGTTAATGAAAACATAGAAGAAGTTAATACGGGTGAAACTTGTCTTCGTTTAAAGGATAGGCTTAAGCCTAGTAGTGATGTGGTGATACTAAATGGATTTCCTTTAGTTAAAGATAAGATATTAAAGGAAGGTGACAATATTGTTTTTATAAAGAGAGGACAAGTTCCAAGTAAAGATGAACTTAAAGGTGTTATGATGGCAAGGCATACACCAGGGGTATATGAAAAAGTATCAAAGGCAAGAGTAGCCATTGCAGGTGTAGGAGGACTTGGATCTAATATTGCTATATCCTTAGCACGGTTAGGAGTGGGATTTATAAGAATAATAGATTTTGATGTGGTAGAACCATCAAATTTAAATAGACAGCAATACTTAATAAGAGATATAGGAGAATATAAGGTTATTGCTTTAAAAAAACAACTCTTAGACATAAATCCATTTATAGAGGTAAATGAAAAAATTGAGAAAATAGAAAAAGGGAATATAAAAGAATTATTTGAAGATGTAGATATTGTGTTAGAAGCTTTTGATAGTGCAAATTATAAAGCGATGTTGTGTAATGAGATATTAACTAAAATTAAGGAATCGGTCCTTATAGCATCATCAGGTATGGCAGGTTTTTATTCTTCTAATGATATACAAACTAAAAAGATAAACAATAGATTTTATATTTGTGGAGATGGATTAAATGAAGCTAAGGAAGGATCTGGACTCATGGCACCAAGGGTGGCAATATGTGCAAATCATATGGCAAATATGGCACTTAGAATTATGTTGAAAGAAGGGGAAAGTTAAAATGGAAGATATATTAAAAATAGGTGGAGTAGAATTAAAAAATAGATTATTTGTAGGTACAGGTAAGTATCCATCTAATAAACTTATAAAGGAAGTCTTGAGTGAAAGTAATTCACAGGTTATTACTTTGGCCTTAAGAAGGATAGATTTAGATAATAAGGAAGAAGATATTTTATCTAATATACCTAAGGATGTTATTTTATTGCCCAATACATCAGGAGCAACTAATGCAGAAGAGGCAGTTAGAATTGCAAGAATTGCCAAAGCTATGGGATGTGGTAACTGGATAAAAATTGAGGTTATATCGGATTCAAAGTATCTGCTTCCGGATAATGAAGAAACTATAAAAGCTACAGAAGTATTAGCTAAAGAAGGATTTACAGTACTCCCATATATGTGTCCAGATTTATATGCAGGGAGAAGATTAATAGAAGCGGGAGCATCGGCGGTTATGCCTTTAGGAGCACCTATAGGAAGTAATAGAGGTATAAGAACTAAGGAACTTATTGAAATAATGATAGATGAACTAGATATTCCAATTATAGTTGATGCTGGAATAGGAAAGCCATCACAAGC
Organism: Clostridium sp. UBA5988; assembly: GCF_002435615.1. Classification (NCBI taxonomy): domain Bacteria; kingdom Bacillati; phylum Bacillota; class Clostridia; order Eubacteriales; family Clostridiaceae; genus Clostridium; species Clostridium sp. UBA5988. The sequence goes on from NZ_DJBA01000055.1 coordinate 15,151, forward strand.
AATGGAAGCTATGGAAATGGGAGCAGCGGCATGTCTTGTTAATACAGCTATAGCTTCTTCAAAAAATCCAGCTAATATGGCAAAAGCCTTTAGTATGGCGGTAGAAGGTGGACGACTTGCTTATTTATCAAAATTTGGGACTGTTTCTAAAAGTGGAAATGCATCCTCACCACTTACAGGATTTTTAGGAGAGTAAAAAACTTTACACTAACGGAAAATTTGAGGAGATGAAAAAATGAGTTTTTATAGTACCATAGAAAAATTTAAGGATTTTGACTTTAATAGATATTGGAGTAGGGTAAAAGTAGAAGATGTAGAGAGAAGTATTAATGAAAAAAATCCAAATTATGAGGACTTGCTTAATTTATTATCACCAGTAGCAGAAAAAGTATTAGAAGATATGGCAGTAAAGGCAAGAGAATTATCTTTAAGACACTTTGGAAGAACTATTTTATTATATACTCCAATTTATATTTCAAATTATTGTGTTAATAAATGTTCTTATTGTGGATATAATCTTGAAAATTCTATAAGTAGAAAAAAGCTAACTTTGGAGGAAATAAGATTAGAATCAGAAGCAGTTGCTAAACAAGGATTTAAGCACATTATTCTATTAACAGGAGAAAGTCAAATTCAATCCCCAACTAGGTATATAGTAGATGCTATAAAAGTAATGAAAGAATACTTTCCATCTATAACCTTAGAGGTACAGCCTTTAAGTGAAGAGGATTATAAAAAAACTGTAGAAGTGGGAGCAGAAGGTCTTACTGTATACCAAGAAACCTATGATGAAGAAATTTATGATAGAGTTCATTTATCAGGACCTAAAAAGAATTATAAATTTAGATTAGATACTCCAGAAAGAGGAGCAAGAGCTGGAATGAGAAGTATAAGTATAGGAGCTCTTCTTGGACTAGGTGATTTTAGAAGAGATGCTTTTTTCACAGCTCTTCATGGAGAGTATATTAGAAAGAAATATCCCCATGTAGAAGTCACTTATTCACCTCCAAGAATCAGACCTTGTGAGGGAGGATTAAAGGAGTTAAATCCAGTGGAAGATAAAAAAATGGTACAAGTTATGTTAGCTTATAAAATCTTTGCACAGCAAAGTGGAATAAATGTTTCTACACGAGAAGATCATGAAATGAGAAAAAACCTTATACCTTTAGGAATCACCAAGATGAGTGCAGGTGTGTCTACAGAGGTTGGAGGTCATGCATTGAAAACTAAAGGTACATCACAATTTTCCATAAATGATGAAGGTTCAGTAGAAGAAATAAAAGAAATGATAATAGAAGCAGGGTTTCAACCAATATTTAAGGATTGGGAAAGAATTTGATTTACCTAATAACAAATAGGCATTTAGTTAGTGAAGAAAAATATTTTAAAACCCTGCAAGAAGCTTCACTGGCTGGTGTGGATAGAATAATATTAAGAGAAAAAGATTTAGATTATGAAGAATTAGAAAGGCTTTATTATAAAATAAAGGAGCTAGTAATTGGAAGTACTGAGATAATAATAAATTCTAATATGAAAATTTATGAAAAAGTAAAGGAAAGAACTGTTCATCTATCTTTTAAAGATTTTATGAATTTAGATAATAAAAAGAAATTTAATGTAGGAGTTTCTGTACATTCTTTAGAAGAAGGTATAAGGGCAGATAAAAAGGGGTGTAGTTATATACTAGCATCTCATATATTTTCTACCAAGTGTAAAGAAGGATTAAAACCTAAGGGCGTTGAATTTATTCAAGAATTAAAGAAAGTAGTTACTTGTCCTATCATAGCTTTAGGTGGAATTTCAACAGAAAATGCTTCCAAGGTTATAGAAGCAGGAGCTGATGGAGTAGCATTAATGTCTACATTTTTTTATTGTGAAGACGTATATGACCTAGTTAAAACCTTAAAACATTAATAGTTATTTCTAAATAATAAAAATTATCCATTGCAAATATATCTTCTATTATAGTATCATTGTATTAAAGTTAGATTATTGAAATTTAAATTACAAGGGATATAGAAATAGAATACAAAATTAGAAGTTTTGTAATAATAGAAGATGGAGGTAATGAAAATGTTAAATATAGGATGTCACTTATCTACAACCAAGGGTTTTGAAAATATGGGAAAGGAAGCACTTTCAATAGGAGCTAATACCTTTCAATTTTTTACTAGAAATCCTAGGGGTGGAAAGGCAAAGGCCATAGATGAAAAAGATGTTGCTGCCCTTTTAAGAATAATGGAAGAAAATAAATTTACTACTATACTGGCTCATGCACCTTACACATTGAATGCTTGTTCAGCAGATGAAAACACTAGAAAATTTGCATTAGAAATGATGACAGATGATTTATTAAGAATGGAGTACTTACCTAATAATTTATATAATTTTCACCCAGGTAGTCATGTTAAACAAGGCGTAGAAGTTGGAATTAATTATATTGTAGATATGCTTAATGCAGTTATTAAGCCGCAGCAGACTACTACTGTGTTATTAGAAACCATGGCAGGTAAGGGGACAGAAGTAGGGAGAAACTTTGAAGAAATAGCTGAAATTATTAATAGAGTAGAGCTAAAGGAGCATATGGGAGTGTGTCTTGATACCTGTCACGTATATGATGCTGGATATGATATAGTTAATAATTTAGATGGAGTTTTAGAAGAGTTTGATAGAATAATTGGATTAGAAAAATTAAAGGCAATTCATTTAAATGATAGCAAAAATCCTTTTGAAAGTCATAAGGACAGACATGAAAAAATTGGTGAAGGTTCTTTAGGAATTGAAGCCATTACTAATATTATTAATCATCCTAAATTATGCAACTTACCATTTTTCCTTGAAACCCCAAACGACCTTGAGGGATATGGCAAAGAAATAGAAATATTAAGAAGAAAGGCTCTTAGCTAACAGCTAAGAGTCTTCTTTCTTTATAATTACAAATTGCTTTGTTCTACCCATATTATAAGCAAGGCTTATCATAGACTTTTCTTCTTTAGTTAGACTTCTCTTGTACATTTTTTTAAATTGATCAAATACGCCATTCATATCAACTTTTTCTTTAACAGAAGAGGTACTTCTAGAAGGGTTAGTATATAATAAAGGCTTTATATTTTTATTGAAAATCTTCTTTAATACTTCTGCTGTATAATAAGCATCATTACTCGCGTCATGAAAATCACCATGAAGGGGTATATCCAAAAGCTCAATTGCATTTTTAAGCCCAATTTTTATACCTTTTTTACTATTAAAATATTTTGATGCATGGCTTTGCACGTCGATATATTTAAGTGGAAGAGAGCTAGTAGATATATTATGAAATTTTATATTTCGTAAAAGTTCTTTTATATCTACTATACCCCATACACAGAGAACTGCTTCTTCTTCACCAATAAATTTAGTAAATTTATCGTAAATATTAGGAAAGGTTTCTGAAGAATTTATATCATTATTACTTATTTTAGTAAGGTTTTCCACATAAGGATGTAGAGTTGTGTGAATAGTTGGCTTAATTAAAAAATTAAATGTGGATATCTTTTCGAAATTTTCATTCAATTTTAAAGCTCCTATCTGAATAATTTCAAAGGGGAGACTTAAATTATTGCTCTTTTCTATAAATTGATTTTTTTCTAAACAATGTTCTTTTTTATCTTCATATTTTTGATTAAATTCTAAGTCAAATATTATATAATTCATTATATCACCACTTTTAACATATAAAATCAATTATATTAGTATTGGTTATGTATTGATTAATTATTAAACAATATAGAGTAACTAATACCGTACAACTATCTATGATAACAGAATTTATAGCAATTATATAGCTTTTATTATATAAAAAAATATAAAAATAGGCTATCCTAAGATTAAATAATTTAACCCTAAGATAACCTTTTAAATTCAAGTTATAGCTTTTGAACATTCACAGCCATGGGTCCTTTAGCTCCATCGGTAATATCAAAAGTTACATTTTCACCTTCATGTAAATCTTTATTAGTTCCTTTTTCTTTTATTTGAGAATGATGTACAAATACATCATTGCCCTCATTACAAGAAATAAATCCATAACCCTTTCCTTCATCATACCATTTAACAATACCAGTTATACTAGACAATATTTATTCCTCCTTAAACAGTAAATTAACTTATAGTGTAGTATTTGAAAAATTTATGATTTTTAAACATAATAATAATAAATCTTAATTAAAAGAGATAAATAAATTAATTACTATTATAGATACTGATTGCTTTATGGAATGCTAAAACTATAATTAAAGAAATATAAGATAAGAACTTTTAAGCAACTATTGAATATTATGTAATTATAATGAATTATTTCGATGGTGGGAGGAAAGTTTAATGAATCCTTATGAGCTAATAACTAAGATTAAGGGAAAAATGAATGACCCTAATTTTGCAACAAGATTTAATAATGCAGCCAATATAGTAAATAATATACCAGGACTACAACAAGAGATAATTAGGATAGCCCAGATAAATGATCCAAAGGCTCAAGATGCAGCAATAGATAAATTGCCTAGAGAAGCTAAGCAAGCTGTTCAAGAAATATTAAGTTTATTGAACATGTAGTAGTTTAAATTAAATAAGAAAATATTTAATGAAATAAACCAGGGATATTACAATATCTCTGGTTTATTTTCTGAGAAATATTATTGGATAAATAACACTAAATATCGTTTATAAAATTTTAATTAAAAAGATTTGTAAGAATATATTGAAATTATTTGTGTAAGATGATATTATGAGTTTGACAAGTTAATAACAATTTTCGGGGCAGGGTGAAATTCCCTACCGGCGGTATAGCCCGCGAGCCAATTTGGCATGACTTGGTGAGATTCCAAGGCCGACAGTAAAGTCTGGATGTGAGAAAATTATTTGTAAGTATAGTAATTGCTATAGTTATTTTATCCGATGACTACCAGCTCTAATATTCCTATCTTCTCTAAAGTGGGAGTTAAGAGCTATTACGTCTCTGGATAACGGTTTCTAAAGCTTCAGAGAAGCTAAGAACTCTGTTAATATAACTATAATTGTTAGTTTATGTGCTCTGAAATATATATATATTTCAGAGATTTTTTATTTTATAATTAATATTAATTATAAAATAAACTAAATTTTACTAGAAATATGAATAAAAATTTAGCCCCAGGGTATTATACTTGGGGCTTTTATTTTATTTAAATAAGGATGTGATTTTATGGATGAAAATTATATGAGATTGGCTTTGACATTAGCAGAGAAGGGACGGGGAAGGGTTAATCCTAATCCAATGGTAGGTGCTGTAATTGTTAAAAATGGAACTATTATTGGTGAAGGATATCATCAGGTCTATGGACATAACCATGCGGAGGTTAATGCTTTTAAAGATGCTAAAGAAGATACTTTGGGAGCAACTCTTTATGTGACCTTAGAGCCCTGTTCTCATCATGGGAAAACACCACCTTGTGTAGATAAAATCATAGAGAAAAAAATAAAGAGAGTAGTAATTGGAGCTTTAGATCCAAACCCATTAGTGGCGGGGAGAGGAGTCGAAAAGCTTAGAGACTCTGGAATAATTGTAGATATAGGTGTTTTAGAAAAGGAATGTATTGCTTTAAATGAAATATTTATGAAATACATTTCTACAAAGAAACCCTTTGTAGTCATGAAAACTGCCATGTCACTAGATGGTAAGATAGCTACTCAATATGGGGAATCAAAGTGGATAACTGGAGAAGCTTCAAGAAAAAATGTGCATAATTTGAGAAATGACCTTATGGGAATAATGGTTGGAGCTAATACGGTTATTAAGGATAATCCAGAGTTGACTTGTAGGGTACTAGGAGGGAAAAACCCTATAAGAATAATTTTAGATAGCTCTCTTAGAATTCCTTTAAATTCTAAAGTTATAGAGGATAATAAGGCAAGAACTATTATAGTAACTACGGAAAAAGCTTCAAAGGAAAAAATATCTATTTACACTGAGAGGGGTGTAGAGGTGGTGGTTATTCCTTCTGAAGAAGAAAAAGTCAATTTGGAGAAATTAATGGAGACTTTAGGAGAAATGAACATTGATAGTATTCTTCTTGAAGGAGGGGGAACCGTAAACTTCGAAGCCCTAAAAGCTGGAATAGTAGATAAAATTCAAATTTACATTGCACCAAAATTTATTGGAGGAGAAAGGTCTAAAACTCCAGTAGAGGGAATGGGAATAAAAGTTCTAGAAGAAGCCTATGGAGTAGAGAGTATAAGGGTAGGTACTATAGGAGAAGATATTTTAATAGAAGGATACATGAAGGAGAGATGGAAGCCTTGTTTACAGGAATAGTTGAAGAGGTAGGAGAAATTAGGGGAATAAAAAAGGGAGAAAAATCTTCCATACTTTCAATTAAAGCTAATAAAGTTATTGAGGATGTAAAGTTAGGACATAGTATTTGTACCAATGGAGTATGCTTAACAGTAACAAATATATATGGAAATATATTTGATGCTGATGTTATGGCTGAAACTTTAAGAAGAAGTAATTTAGGGGAACTAAAGGTTGGAAGTAAAGTAAATTTAGAAAGAGCCTTAAGTGCTAAAGGAAGATTTGGAGGACATATAGTAAGTGGACATATAGATGGCGTTGGGAAAATTGTTTCCCTGGAAAAGGAAGATAATGCAATATGGGTTACCATAGAGGCTAAGGAAAACATTTTACAGTATATAGTTGAAAAAGGTTCCATTGCCATTGATGGAATAAGTCTTACTGTGGCCTATGTAGATGATAAGGTATTTAAAGTATCTATAATCCCACATACTGGAAAAGAAACTATATTATTATCTAAAACCAGTGAAGATACTGTAAATCTTGAATGTGATGTTATAGGTAAATATGTAGAAAAACTTTTAACATTTCAAAGTGGTAAAAAAATAGAAAAAAAAGATTCCATCAATGAAGACTTTCTTAAAGAAAATGGATTCTTATAAGATTAAATAAAATAGGGAGGGTTAAATATGTCAGAATTTTACACGACTGAAGAAGCAATTAAGGATATTAAAGAAGGGAAGATGGTTATAGTTATTGATGATCCCGATAGAGAAAATGAGGGAGATTTATTAATGGCTGCTGAAAAGGTTACTCCAGAAGCTATAAATTTTATGGCTAAGTTTGGGAGAGGTCTTATATGTATGCCATTGGAGGGAGAAAGACTTAGAGATTTAAAAATTGAGCCCATGGTTGAAAAAAATACAGATAATCATGAAACTGCATTTACAGTATCCGTAGATCATATTAGTACAACTACAGGAATATCTGCCTACGAGAGAGCTTTAACTATTCAGAAGATTTTAGATGAAGATAGCATAGGAAAAGACTTTAGAAGACCAGGGCATATATTTCCTCTACAAGCTAGAGATGGAGGTGTATTAAAAAGAGTAGGACATACTGAGGCAGCAGTGGATTTAGCCAAAATGGCAGGTTTAAAGCCAGCAGGAGTAATTTGTGAAATTATGAGTGAAGATGGAACTATGGCTAGAACTGAGGAACTTTTAGAATTCGGTAAACTACATAATATTAAAGTAATAACTATAGCAGATTTAGTAAGATATAGAAGAAAGACAGAAATACTAGTGGAAAGAGCAGCAGCGGTAGATATGCCTACAAAATACGGTAATTTTAAAATGTATGGCTTTATTAATAAATTGAATGGAGAACATCATGTGGCATTAGTTAAAGGAGAAATTGATGAGAACAAACCAATTTTAACAAGACTTCATTCTGAATGCTTAACTGGAGACGTCCTTGGATCTAATAGATGTGATTGTGGAGAGCAATTGGCAGAAGCTCTAAGGAGAATTGAAGAAGAAGGCTGCGGGATACTTTTATATATGCGTCAAGAGGGAAGAGGCATAGGACTTATAAATAAATTAAAGGCCTACGATTTACAAGACCATGGATATGATACAGTAGAGGCAAATATTAAACTTGGATTTCCAGCAGACCTTAGAGATTATGGAATAGGAGCTCAAATTCTTAGAGAGTTAGGAGCTAAAAAACTTAGACTTATGACTAATAATCCTAAGAAAATTAAAGGATTAGATGGATATGATATTGAGGTGGTAGAGAGAGTCCCAATCCAAATCAATTACAATAAAGATAATGAATTTTATTTAAAAACTAAACAAAATAAAATGGACCACATACTTAATTATAAGTAAGACTCTAAATCTATGATTTAGTTAGTCGCACTTACTCATTTGAACGAAGTGAAAAGGAGTTTCATATTGGAAGCTACTCTAAATCTATGATTTAGTTAGTCGCACTTACTCATTTGAACGAAGTGAAAAGGAGCTTCATATTGAAAGCTACTCTAAATCTATGATTTAGTATAAATTATAATATAATCTAGGAGGAATAATGATGAAAATATTTGAAGGAAATTTAGTTGCACAAGGATTAAGAGTTGGGATAGTAGTAGGAAGATTTAATGAGTTTATTGTATCTAAACTTTTAGGTGGAGCCATTGATGGACTTAAAAGACATGGAGTAGAAGAAGATAACATTGAAGTGGCATGGGTGCCAGGAGCTTTTGAATTATCACTTGTAGCAAAAAAAATGGCTCAAAATGAAAATTATGATACAATTATATGCCTTGGAGCAGTTATTAAGGGCTCTACACCACATTTCGATTACGTTTGTGCTGAGGCTTCAAAAGGAATAGCATCAGTATCTCTTAGTACAGAGAAACCAGTTATTTTTGGAGTTTTAACAACGGACACTATAGAGCAGGCTATAGAAAGAGCCGGAACTAAAGCAGGTAATAAGGGCTACGATGCAGCAGTAACAGCTATAGAAATGGCAAATTTATTAAAAAGTTTCTAATTAAAAGTTTGATTATGAAAATATAATAAAATTATTTAATTTAATAGTCAGTATATTATAAAATTCCCTATAAAAATATATAAATAGCTATATATTTTTATAGTTAAATAGTTATATATATAACTATTTAACTATTTAACTATTAAACTATTTAAATAGTTGTTTTATTCATGCGGGGTTCAGATGATTTCTCATTTAAAGGGTGTAATTAAATTACACAGAAAGCAGAGAAAATTGACAAAAGATGTAATCAATGCTATGCTTTAAGAAATTAAATATTTAGGGAGCTTGTATAACAGGCTGAGAGGAAGCAAAAGGTAGCTTCGACCTATAACCTGATTTGGATAATGCCAACGTAGGGAATTACATTAAAAATATTAATGGGACATACTATTTGGTATGTCCCATATTTTTTTAGATTCTACAAAATTCTGTTAAGGAAGTGTATGAAATGAGTATAAGTAAAAGTCAAATGAAGTTATATGTAGTAACGGATAGAAGTTGGTTAGATGGAAAATTATTTACTGAAGAAATCGAAAAAACTTTACAAGGAGGAGCTACATTAATTCAGCTAAGAGAAAAAAATTTATCCTATGATGAATTTCTAAAGGAAGGAAAAGAGATAAAGAAGATTACAGATAAATATAATATTCCTTTAATTATTAATGATAATGTGGAAATAGCTATAAATATTGATGCATCTGGGGTTCATATAGGTCAAAGTGATATGGATGCAGCAGAAGTGAAAAAACTGATAGGTAAAGATAAAATTTTAGGAGTTACAGCAAAAACTGTGGAACAAGCTATTAAAGCAGAAAAAGATGGGGCAAGTTATATTGGAGTTGGAGCAGCTTTTTCAACTTCAACTAAATTAGATACTAGAGTAATAACCTTTGAAACTATTAAAAATATATGCAAATCTGTAACTATACCAGTGGTGGCTATTGGAGGTATAGATGAGAATAATATTATGAACCTAAAAGGCTTAGGAATACATGGAGTTGCTTTAGTGTCTTCAATATTTTCTAAAGAAGATGTGCTATTAGCAACAAAGCAAATGCTAGGGTTAACTGAATGTATGCTAACTCAATAGAATAGACATGGGAAATAGGTGTGTATTTTAGATGGAAAATACTTTATAGAATATATACATTGATAGAGGGGATTGATTTATAATGAAAAAGATACTTACAATAGCAGGATCAGATTGCAGTGGAGGGGCTGGAATACAAGCAGATATAAAAACTATCGTAGCCCATAAAATGTATGCAATGAGTGCTATAACAGCTTTAACAGCTCAAAATACCACTGGAGTTTATGATGTTTTAAATGTACCAAGAGAGTTCTTAAATAAAGAAATCCATTGCATTATGAAAGATATTTTCCCTGATGCCATTAAGATAGGAATGGTATCCTCTAAGGAGATTATTCAAGAGATTATCGAAAGATTATTAGAGTATAAGGCTAAAAATATTGTAGTTGATCCAGTTATGATATCTACCAGTGGAAGTAGACTTCTTTCAGAGGATGCCATGGAAGCTTTGATTACAAAACTTTTACCTATAGCTGATGTGATTACTCCTAATATTCCTGAAGCAGAATGTATTTGTGGATTTAAAATTTTAAGTAAAGAAAATATGATAAAAGCAGCAGAAAAAATTTCAAAGGAGTATAAAGGAAAAATTCTTATTAAAGGAGGTCACTTGGAAAATTGTGCTGACGATTTATTATATAAAAATGGGAAAATAACTTGGTATCATGAAGAGAAAATAGATAATTCAAATACCCATGGAACAGGTTGCACCTTATCATCTTCCATAGCTTGTAATTTAGCAGCAGGTTACGGCATAGATGAAAGCATTTTAAGGGCAAAAAAATATATAACCGGTGCTTTAAGGGATAATTTAAATATTGGAAAAGGTAATGGACCTCTAAATCACTGTTGGAATTTGTAATAGTAGTAATTGTATACTTATTAAGTTGTTTCAGCTAATTTACAATAAATGTAAAGTTTTAATATATGAATAATATGTAAAGGTAGAGATTGTTTTAAAAAACAGTCTCTTATTTTTTTAGGAAGATGAAATAATGTATGTAAATTCCATATATATAATATTATGAAAGTATTGTATTTAACGAAATATTAGAATACCGAATATTTTTAAATCCTAAATAATATAAAGAAAATTCTGAAAATTTCCAAAAAGGTATTTACAAAAGTAAAAAATATATGTATTATTATGATAATGAATTTACAAAACTGTAATATATATATTTAAAAGCAATAAATATACAATATATGAAATTAAATACATGACATGAAAATGCAATAATCAGCTTAATTAAATTTAAAATTGTATTAACTATGGGGATAGGAATTTATACAAGTATATATTTTTAAAATATATCTTTGTATTTATTTATAACTTAATTATTTTAAGGGGGAATAGGTTTTGAAGAAAAGAAAATTAATGGCCTTGATGTTGTCAAGTATTTTAGCTTTTTCATTAGTTGGATGTGGTGATAAAGAGAAAAAAGAAGACACATCAAAGGATACACCAAAAACTGGAGAAGCAGAGAAGAAAATTGGGGGTACTTTAGTTGCTGGAATAACAGAGGCATCTGGTAACTTTAACCCAGGATATTATTCATCTGCATATGATGCTACTATAATTGACATGGTATTTGATTCACTTATTACAATGGATGTTAATGGAGAATATCAACCATCAGCAGCTGAAAGTTGGGAATTTTCAGACGATGCTAAGGAAATAACCTTCAAATTGAAGAAGGATATGACTTTCTCTGATGGTGAAAAGGTAACAGCAGATGACATTGTTTTCACTTATAAATTTTTATCAGATAAATCTTATACTGGTAGATATGGATCTGTTGTTAAGGATTTAGTTGGATATAAGGAATACTCAAAGGGTAAGACTGAAGAGTTCAAAGGTGTAGTTGCTGTAGATGAGTATACAGTTAAATTTAGTTTTGCTGAGCCACTAAGAACAAATCTTGCTAACTGTACTATGGCAATCATGCCAGAACATTATTATGGTGCAAATTGGAAGGTTGGAGATACATCATCCATAGAAGCTATAACAACAAAACCGATTGGTTCAGGTCCATATACTTTAGAAAAATTCCAGGAAAAAGAATTTGTATCTCTAAAGAGAAATCCAAACTATTATGGTGAAGGATATTATATTGAAAATATAGTATGCAAATTTGTTGATCAAACTACTGATATAGTTGAATTAACATCTCAGGAGGTAGATTTACTTCCAGGAGTTATTGAGCCAGAGAAAATAAATGAAGCTAAGTCTAAGGATTTCATGACTTTCAATAGTTATGATAGAAGTGGATATGGTTACACTAAATTTAACTGTGAATCAGGTCCAACAGCAGATAAAAAAGTACGTCAAGCTTTATATTATAGCTTTAATATTAAAGAATTTGTAGATAGCTACTATAAAGACGAAGCAACTGGAGATGTACTTGCATCAGTTCAATATCATCCATTCTCTCAAGTTTCTTGGGGTATAGATGATAAATTACTTAGTGAAATGACTGAGTATGATTTTGATTTAGAAAAAGCTAAGTCTTTATTGGATGAAGCAGGCTGGAAGGTTGGTTCAAGTGGATATCGTGAAAAGGATGGAAAGGTTATGGAGCTTAATGTAGCTGCTATGCCAGATCATGATATTTTAAATACTCTTATTCCAATGTGGCAAAGAGACTGGGGCGAAGGTTTAAAAATTAAACTTAATATAGCATATCTTGAGTTTAATACATTATTAGATTACGTTATCTATAACTCTGATGAAAACGTAGATAAATGGAGTATATACTTCATGGCAACATCTATAACTACCCCAGATCCAGATAGCTTATATTCCGAAATTCACTCAGATTATATTGGTACTGGTAAAGATAATACAGCAAGATATAGTAATCCAGAAGTTGACAAGTTGTTAGATGAAGCTAAGAGTATTGTAGATAAGGAAGAAGCAAAACCATATTATAATAAAATAGCTAAAATCCTTAATGAGGATGCACCTATAGTTCCTGTATATGCCAATACTTATTTTGACATGTATAACAAGAAAATAAAAGGCCTAGAAACAAGCCCATTCTGTGATTGGGTAAAAGCATTAAGACATGCTTATATAGAAGAATAATTTTAAATTTCATATAGGCTATTGGCGCCCTGTATAAAATTGCAGGGCGTTATTAAAATAAGTTTAGGGGTGATGAAATGTTAAAGTTTTTAGGCAAAAGATTACTTAATTTAATCCCAGTTATGCTAATAATAACAATAATACTATTTCTATTATTACAACTAATGCCTGGAGATCCAGTTAGTGCATATTTAGGACAAGGTTCTAAGACTACTCCGGAGCAGCAACAAATGATTAGAGAGCAATTAGGATTAGATAAAGGACCTGTTACACAATATTTTAATTGGTTGGGAAGAACTTTAAAAGGAGATTTTGGTTCTTCATTAAAATTTAGAAAACCTGTAAGTGATGTTATAGGAGATTATATTTGGAATACATTTATATTAAATATAGTATCTATGGTATTGGCCTTTGCAATTGCAATTCCAGTAGGAATAAAATCTGCAGTAAAGAAATATGGAGCATTTGATAATTTTTGGACTGTGTTTTCTTTAGTTGGAGTAGGAATGCCTTCATTTTTCTTTGCATTACTTATGATTTTCTTTATCGCAGTACCGAGTAATGGAGCAATACCACTTAATGGTATGAGAACTCCAGTAATGGCAGCAGTTGGTTATGATAGCTTCATGGCTGAAGTAATAGACGTAGCTAAACATATGATTTTACCAGTAATAATTTTAACTATTTTAAGTCTAGCTGGGCTTATAAGATATGTTAGAAATAGTGTTATTGAAGTAATTAATCAAGATTATATTAGAACAGCACGTTCTAAAGGATTAAAAGAGAAGGTAGTTATTTATCGTCATGCCTTTAGAAATGCATTAATACCAATAGTAACTCTTGTAGGAATGTATATTCCATCTCTCTTTGGAGGAGCAATATTATTAGAAACAGTACTTCTTTGGCCAGGAATTGGAAATATACTATATACATCAGTTATGGGTAGAGATATTTGGGTTGTAATGGCAGCTAATACATTCTATGCAGTCCTAATGGTTTTAGGAAATCTGGTATCAGATATGTCCTATGCATTGGTAGATCCTAGAGTAAAAGTAGAATAGGAGGTTAGTTTATTATGTTAGAAGTAAAAAAGGCTAAAGCTGAAAAAAAGAAACAAGACCTTCAAGCTATGGGACCATGGAGGGTTGCATGGGAGCGATTTAGAAAGAATAAAATAGCTCTTGCAGGTGGTATAGTATTTGGGATTATAGTTTTGTTAGTAATATTAGTTCCTATAATATCACCTTATAATTTAAATGAGTTTGAACTTGTTAATAAAGTTAAACCACCATCAGCAAAGCATTGGCTTGGAACTGATGAACAGGGTAGAGATGTACTTATGAGAGTATTTTATGGTGGAAGGATATCTATGTTTATTGGAGTTGTCACTGCAGGTATAACCGTACTCATTGGTGCTACTATAGGCGGAATTGCAGGATACTATGGTGGATGGGTAGATAACATTCTTATGCGTTTTACAGAAGTAGTTAGTTCACTTCCATTTATGCCATTAATGATATCCTTGTCCTTTGCATTGATGTGGAGGGTAAGTAGTACCCAGAAGATGTATGTGGTTATGTTTATTCTTGCCATAATATCTTGGCCAGGTCTTGCTAGAATGGTTAGGGGACAAATTTTATCTCTTAGAGAACAAGATTTTATAGTAGCTACAAAGGCATTAGGTATATCTAATAGATCTAAGATAGTAAGACATCTTTTACCTAATACCCTTGCATATATCATAGTTAATGCTACTCTTGGAATGGCAGGTGCAATTTTAACAGAGGCAGGACTTTCTTTCCTAGGATTAGGAGTAATTCCACCAACACCAACCTGGGGAAATATGATTGAAAGAGCTAGAGACTCATTTATATTTACGAATAATCCATGGCTTTGGATACCGCCTGGAATTTTAATCATATTAACCGTTGTTAGTATAAATCTTCTTGGTGAGGGCTTAAGAGATGCCTTTGATCCAAAAGAGATAAGGTAGGTGTGATATATGGAAAATTTATTAGAAGTAAGAGATTTAAAAACATATTTTTATACAGATAATGGTATTGTAAAAGCTGTAGATGGAGTTTCCTTTGATGTAGAACCAGGAAAAACTCTTGGTATAGTTGGAGAATCTGGTTGTGGTAAAAGTATAACATCAATGTCTATTTTAAAGCTTATAGATAAACCAGGTAAGATTGTAGATGGGACTATTAAATTTGATAGTAAAGATATAGTACCCATGGAGGATAAGGATATAAGAAAAGTTAGAGGAAATGATATATCTATGATATTCCAGGAGCCTATGACTTCTTTAAATCCTGTATTTAGAATAGAAGATCAGATAATGGAAGCAGTAATGCTTCACCAAGGGTTAGATAAAAAAGAAGCAAGGAAAATTGCTATTGATATGCTTGCCTTTGTTGGAATACCAAGGCCAGAACAAGTGGCAAGAGATTATCCACATCAATTAAGTGGTGGAATGCGTCAAAGAGTTATGATAGCTATGGCTCTTGCATGTAGGCCCAAATTACTAATTGCTGATGAGCCTACTACTGCTCTTGATGTAACAATACAAGCTCAGATACTAACACTAATGAATGATTTAAAGGAAAAAACCAATACAGCTATAATGCTAATTACCCATGATTTGGGGGTAATAGCTCAAATGGCAGATCATGTAATTGTTATGTATTCTGGAAAAGTGGTTGAATCAGCTCCGATTAAAGAACTTTTTGATAATCCAAAGCATCCTTATACTAAGGGACTTTTAGCATCAATACCAAGTCTAGATCAAGATAAGGAAAGACTATACTCTATAGATGGAGTAGTACCAAATCCATTTCACCTTCCTAAGGGATGTTATTTTGAACCAAGATGTGAATTTGCCAAGGCTGAATGTAAATGCAAGATGCCTGCTATAACTAATATTTCAGATGAACATCAGGTAAGATGCTTCCTATATAATGAAGCAATAGATGAGAAACATCATAATGAGGAGGGAATCCATGATGGAAAAGGAAAGAAATAAGATTATTGAAATAAGAAATCTTAAAAAATATTTCCCGGTTAAGGGTAAATCAGCCACTGGAGAGAAACTCTGTGTAAAAGCTGTGGACGATGTTTCCTTTGAAATATATGAAGGGGAGACTTTAGGGTTAGTTGGAGAATCAGGATGTGGAAAATCTACATTAGGTAGAACTTTAATAAAGCTCTATGAACCAACTGGAGGAGAAATTCTATATAGAGATGAAAATATTGTAAAATATAATGAAAAAAAGATGAAACCTTTAAGACAGGATATGCAAATTATATTTCAAGATCCATATAGTTCTTTAAATCCAAGACTGAATGTACATTCAATTGTTAGTGAAGCTTTAGTGGAGCATAAGCTATATAAGAAAGGTGAAGAACTTAATAAAAGAGTATTAGAAATAGTTGAACAGTGTGGACTTTCTCCATACCATATATATAGATATCCTCATCAGTTTTCTGGTGGACAAAGACAACGTATAGGAATAGCAAGAGCATTAGCACTTAAACCAAAGTTTGTAGTATGTGATGAACCAGTATCAGCTCTTGACGTTTCTATTCAATCACAGATACTTAATCTTATGATGGATTTACAAGAAAAAATGGGATTGGCATATTTATTTATATCCCATGACCTAAGTGTAGTAAAGCATATTAGCGATAGAGTTGGAGTAATGTATCTAGGTTCTATAGTAGAGCTA
Organism: Clostridium sp. UBA5988; assembly: GCF_002435615.1. Taxonomy (NCBI): domain Bacteria; kingdom Bacillati; phylum Bacillota; class Clostridia; order Eubacteriales; family Clostridiaceae; genus Clostridium; species Clostridium sp. UBA5988. The sequence continues at coordinate 31,923 of NZ_DJBA01000055.1, forward strand.
GCAGATAAGGAAGATTTATATAATAATCCAATACATCCATATACAAGGGCATTACTAGCAGCTATACCTGTAGCAAATCCAGATTATAAAAGTGATATGAGTATAATAAAAGGTGAAATTCCAAGTAATGTTAACCTGCCTAAGGGTTGTAAATTTAATACTAGATGCCCTTTTGCTAAGGAGATATGTAAGGAACAGGTACCAGAAACTAGAGAAATAGAAAAGGGACACTTCTGTGCTTGTCATTTTGCAGGAGAGATATAGTAAAGGACATAAAAGGAGATGATATGCTATGAAGATGAAAGAGGCATATAAAGTAGTATTTAAGAAAAGAGAAGTAAATCCCGAGATGATTGGTAAAGTAGAGTTAGAGAAAAATGATTTACTAGCCCTAATTTTAGCCACAGCATCGGTGATTGTCCCAGTTTTGTTGATTGTATTTGCAGTAATTGCACTTATAATATTTATCATGTTTTATAGGTAGTATGAATAATCCCCATCTACTCTATAATATAGTCAAGGCTTAGTATAGGCCTTGACTTTTTTGTTATTTATATAACAAAAAAAGAACCCTGATAATCAAATACCAGAGTCCATATGTGAAATTATTGGTTATCAAATTAAAAATTAACTTTTTTATTTGATAGTGATTTAGATAATGGAACATATAGGGCAACAGCTACAAAGATTGAGAAGGAGCCATTTATAAGTGTTGCAGGTAAACTCACAGCAGAACTTAATATTGCCGGTAGGAATCCACTTCCAACAAGAAGTAATTTAAATACTCCAAATAAAAATTCACCAACTAAATTAAAAGCTATACCAGCTACAGCACCTAATACTGCATATTGAATTTCAATAGATAATTTTTTGGCAAAAGTACATACCAAAGCTAAGCCTAACCCAAGAACAAGAGAAAAAATATACAATACTGGATTAATTACTAGTTTTTTCTCGATACCTGCTACTACAATTTCATTACCTAAAGAAGTAGCAGTAACGAAAAGCACTGTACCAATTAGGATTAAAATTCCAGAAGCAATGCTTATCCACTTTATAGGTGACTTTGCATTTTTATTTTTTCCTCTTGCGGCAACACTTCCTACAATTGCTCCAATACCAAACTTCAAAATCACAGTTTTAGGAACACTTGATGCATAACCATTCATTAAGTCAAATAATCCCATACCTATAGAGCCAGAAAGACCACCAATGGTACCAGTGAACAATAATGCTGCTAATATAACAAACATATTTCCCATATGCAAGAATGGATTTCCTACAGGAGAGGGAATAGGTATCTTAAAAAATAATGCCACGTAGCATAAAGCAGCAAAAAGTCCAATTAGAACCATGGTACGAGTAGAAATTTTAGAGTGTGGTTTAGTTTCCATTAATATACCTCCATACTATTGATTTAAATTATTATAAATAATTTGTATAATAACAAATTTAGAAAATAAGTAATGTGAAGTTATTATTTTCTTTTAGAATTAATTGAATATTTTGGTGTCTTTATATATAATATACATTGGGTTTGTCGTTGTTGAAATACACAAAATACATAATTTTAAGAGGGACAGTTGAAGGAGAATTTTATGAATGAAGTTAAAAGAGATATTATTAACCCAAAGGATTCACCAAACACACCATTATATATTCAGCTATATAATCATTATAGAAACCTGATTTCCACAGGAACTCTAAAGGCTGAAAGTAAGCTTCCGTCTATACGTAGATGTGCAAAAGAGCGAATGATAAGTCGGACAACGGTTGAAGCTGCTTATTTGCAGTTAGTAGCTGAAGGTTATGTTGCATCACGTCCTGGCAGTGGCTTTTTTGTAAGTGAATTAAATTATAAGGATATCCAAAAGGTAGAAAAATTACAACATAATAAATCCATAATACAAAACCAACCATTATATGACTTTGCTACCTATGCAGTAGATTATAAGAGTTTTGATTTTGATTTGTGGAGTAGATACATAAAGAGTGCACTTCGTAATGAAGAAAGGCTTTTATCCTATGGGGATCCACAAGGAGAATATGATTTAAGAGTAGCGTTATCTAGGTATGTAGCTGATAGAAGGGGAGTGATTTGTACTCCGGAGCAGATAGTAGTTGGAGCAGGTGTGCAAAGTTTGTTACAAATATTGTGCTCATTAACAGGAGTTAGATCGCCTATATCTTTTACAGGAGCTAGTTTTGAACAGGGACAGGCTGTATTTGAAGATAGAGGGTTTAAAACTTTAACCTATAAGAATATCAATAGAGATTTATCTAAATTTAAGGAGGATAAAATTAAAATGATTTATACATCACCTTCTCATATAACGCCCTGGGGTGATGTAATGCCAATACAAATTAGATTAGCATTATTAGCCTTTGCACAAAGGGAAGATTGTTTAATAATTGAAGATGATTATGATAGTGAGTTTAGATACTATACTCGTCCAGTACCGTCTCTACAAGGATTAGATGGAGGAGATAAGGTAGTATATATGGGAACATTTTCACGATTATTAATGCCGTCCTTAAGAATTAGTTTTATGGTACTATCTAAAGAATTAACAGAAGTATATGAAAGAAGAGGGCGAGTCTACAATCAAACGGCATCAAAAACTGAACAAATTGCTTTAGGTAAATTTATTAGTGATGGTTATCTTGGAAGACAAATTAGGAAAGCTAGAAAGCTGTATATGGCTAAAAGTCAACAACTCTGTATAGCAATAAATAATGTATTTGAAGAGAAAGCAACAGCTATACCAGGTTCAGGGGGATTTTTAGTACAACTAGAAGTAAAAAGTAGTTTATCTTCAGAAGAACTAGCAAAACGAGGTGCAGATGTAGGTGTTTTACTGCGTACCTTTGAAGCAGAAGAAAAGAATGACTATCCTAGATTATTGCTATCTTGCTCGGGAGTTGCTGAAGAAAATTTCCAAGATGCTTTAAGACTATTAAAAAAAGAATTCTTCAAGAAAAAATAGCCATAAATTACATGGTAATTATGCTCATAATTTTTTTGAGTTTTTGTTGTATTGAGAAGTAATAGATGATATAATCCGAATACACTTTTATTATTAAAGTGTATTCAGGAGGGTATATCATGAAAAGTAATATAACAATAGTATGTGATAGTTCTGTAGATTTAACTGCAGAATTTATGAGAGAGAGAAATATAGAATTTCTATCACTGTTAGTTGATTTAAATGGACATGTATATAAGGATAAGGTAGATTTATCAAATAAGGAATTTTATGAAGCTATAAAGCATAAAGAAACTACAGTTAAAACTTCACAAGTTACTCCTTATGAGTTTCAAGAATTTTTTAAGAAAGAATTAGAATGTGGAAATAAGGTTATTTGTCTTACTTGTTCTAGCAAATTATCTGGTACAAATAGCTCAGCCAATATAGCAAAGATGCATTTAGAAGAGGGTAGTGAAAATATTTTTGTTGTAGATACACTTGTAGCATCTGGGGGCTTTGGATATTTAGTTACTGTAGTAGCAGACATGAGAGATAAAGGATATACGGTAGATAAAATTTTAGATGAAATAAATGACTTAGTAGGAAGATTAGAAACTTTAATTGTAATGGAAACTGTAGACATGTTAAAACGGGGAGGAAGAATATCTACAGGAAAAGCTATTGTAAGTCATGTTCTTGGAATTAAGCCAATTATAACAGTGAAAGATGGGGCTCTTGAGCCTTGTGGAAAGGCGAGAGGTAGGAATAAGGCTTTAAAGCATGTAATAGATATAATGAATACTAGAGAGTTAGATCCTCAATATGATATAGTTGTTTCTCATGCAAATGATTTAGAAGCTGCCAATGAAACAGTTAAGTTAATAGAAGCTGAACTAGGTATAAATAAAATATTTATCAATGAAATTGGTACAGCAGTTGGTACACATTCAGGGGCAGGTGCCATAGCTATATTTTATATAAAGAAAAAGTAACAAAAAAATCTCATGGGTATAAACTCATGAGATTTTATTTTAGTAAAATTTATACAATTAGTGCCTATAGCGTGAAATACTACTATATTTATTATAAATGATAATAATTTGTAAGGATTGAAAGTCTAAGAAATTTAATAATGTCATCAAAACATTAAGAACTCTACTTATAGTAATATGATGCTTTTACATGCAAATACTTAATGGAATGATTTCGAGGGCAGGACCATTTATACTAGTTATAAATTCCCCGGGAATTAAAAAACCATTATTGTTTAAGAAGTGAAAATATGGAATGAAAGAATTAAGAAGTTTTGTATAGTAGGGATCTAAGCCTGTTTTTCTAAGCATTCCAATACTTTCAGAAGGAGTGTAAGCCACCTTGGATACTTTACCAAGTATACAACAATCGCAAGAAGCATCATCATATATATAAGAATGTTTCGATGTATATGTGGAATTTATAGGTAAAACACAGTTAACTCCTAAGCAGTTAATTATTATATCAAAGGTAGCTCCTTTATTTAATTCTTTCTGTATGGTTTTTAGTAATTCACATATCATTGTATAGGTTAATGGGCCGATATGTTTAGTATCAAATAGATTATCCAAATGTGAAGTTCCATAATTGCTTAATATAAATATGCAGTTATCTATGCAGTTAGAAATGGTATTAACTTGTAAACATCCTGTTAAATCTACGTAATCTCCAGAATAAATATTATTAATTGAAGGGCTTGAATTATTAATATATTTTATAATCCCCAAGGTATTCATTTTATTTCTTAAATTATTGTAATAGCTAAAAGAAGCATATACTCTTTTTAGAGTTACATCATTTCTATCAAAATTTCTACCCTCTAAATATCTAAAAATATCACCATAATTGTAGCAGCTATTGCCTATGACGGTATTATCATCTTTATCACCTATGGTATTTTTATAGTCATTGGAGAATTGGCTTTTATTATTATGCTGATATCTTCCTGTAACAGTGTTATCGCTAATTTGCTTGATGGTTATACTTTCGAAATATCCATCAATTAGTATTGAGGATAGATTTTGAATTTCATCTTGATTTAGATATATTGGTGTAAATAATTCAGCTGGCATTTTATATCTATCCTATTATTGATATATAGTTAATATATTATAAATTCATATTAATGTGAATATGAATTTATAATATATGCTTATAAGTAGTGTTAAAATTATCCATAGAACTTAGATTAATTATAGAAAATGTTAATCAAAGTACACATATTTCTTATACAAATGCTAATACTATCTGCACAGGAGGTGATATTATGCAATCATTCAATGAATATAAATTTGCAAATGTAACAGATGAAGAAAGAAGAAGGTTAACTGATCTTGAACAAAGTATGTCAAAGGATGAAAATAGTAAAATAGTTTTAATAGCCTATGAGAACAAAAGTGCCGAGAGTTAATCTCGGCTTTATTCAGTTTCGGTAATTAAATCTATATTTAAATATTTGTGTGGATAATATTTGTATATTTGTATATATAATTTAAAAAAAATGTGTGAAAAAGAATTTAAGTATGATATACTATGATTATGAGGCAGATTAGAAGTTCGTGCGTTAAGTGCTGGGTGAACAGGGAATTGTCACCAGACGAAAAGGAAACTTGCGGTACTTACTTCGATTCCCACTGCTACATATTAATAGGAATTCTCCTTTTTTATGTAGCTATTATAAAAAGGAGGTTTTTTTATGATTTTTTCAGAAAAAAAAGATGACATGCTGAGTTTATTAAAGGAGTCCTCAGCACATTTAAAAAAGACTTCATCATTAACTGGACTAGCATTAATTGCAGCCATTAACATTATTCTTGGATCATTATCTATTCAATTAAGCCCTATTCTTAAGATTGGATTTTCCTTTATTGCAGTAGGAATAAGTGCTTTGTTTTATGGACCTGTTGCCACTGGATTTGTAGGAGTAGTTACAGATGTAATTAAGTATATGATACGTCCTAATGGTCCGTTTTTCATTGGATTTACTTTCAATGAATTCCTAGGTGGTTTTATAACAGGTTTAATATTATATAAAAAGCCTGTAAGTATAAAGCGAATTTTTATTACTAGATTAGTAATAATGATTGTAATAAACCTAGTACTTACACCAATATGGTTATCCATTATGTATGGAAAAGGAATATTTGTTGCTTACTCAGTACGTATAGTAAAAAGTCTTATACTGTTACCTATAGAAACTATAGTTTTATATAGTGTATTAAAAACAGCTGAAAAGACAAGAAGAGTTCCAAGTTTTAAATAACATATAGAAATGTACCTTGATATTCTTTTAAATTCCCTTAAAAGAATATCAAGGTTTTAATTTTTTATAATTAAAGTACATATTAATTGTTAGATTTAAACCAAAAGACTCAATTAACTATTAAACAGTTAATTGAGTCTTAAATTTATATTAACCTATTTCTTCGTCAGCTATATCATTGTTATCATTCCAAGCCTCAGTATTTTTAAGCCCTGGAATTGTTGATGACTTAAAAATAGGGTCTTTGCCAGCTTTTTTCTGACGAGAATAGTCATCAAGAGCAGCAAATGCATATTTTCCAAGGAATAATATAGCTATTAGATTTATAACTGCCATGAAAGCCATGAATAAATCTGCTAGATTCCATACCAAGTCTATAGAAGCTTGGGAACCAATAAATACAGTAAGAACCACAAAGGATCTAAATATATTAAGTATCCCTTTATTATTACTTATGAACTCAATGTTAGTTTGTCCGTAGTAATAGTTACCTACTATAGAGCTAAAAGCAAACAAGAAAGTACATATAGCCAAGAAATAAGTCCCAATAATTACTCCAATTTGTGAACTAAGTGCACTTTGGGTAAGTTCAATTCCCGTTAAAGTAGTTCCTGCATAATTACCGGAAATTAACACAATGAAGGCTGTACATGTACAGATTACTATTGTATCAGTAAAAACACCTAGGGTTTGAATAAGTCCTTGCTTTACAGGGTGAGAAACTGTTGCTGTAGCTGCTGCATTAGGAGCACTACCCATACCGGCTTCATTAGAGAACAGTCCTCTTTTAATACCTTGCATTATTGTGAATCCAAGGCCACCAGCTGCAAATTGTTTTATACCAAAAGCGTTTTCAAATATTAATGCAAATATACTAGGAATAGTTTTGAAGTTAAGGACTATAACTATAATTGCAACTAAAATATAAGCAGTTGCAAAGATTGGAACTATAACCTCTGAAACTTTTGCAATTCTCTTAACCCCACCAAAGATTACTAGGGCAGTTAAAACGGATAAAAGTACACCCATTATCACAGGGTTAATATCAAAGGCATTTGTAAATGCTAAAGTTGTTGTATTAGATTGAGCTGCATTAAATACTAGTCCAAAGCATAAAGTAGTTAAGATGGCAAAAATTGCACCAAGCCAACGTTTACCGAGCCCTCTTTCAATGTAGTAGGCAGGTCCCCCTAAAAAGTTTCCATCCTTGTCTTTTGTTTTATAAATTTGAGCAAGGGTACTTTCTACAAAGCTTGAAGCCCCTCCAATTAAAGCAATGAGCCACATCCAAAATACTGCACCAGGACCACCAGCTGCCACAGCCATGGCAACACCTGCAATATTACCAGTACCAACCCTAGAAGCTGTACTTATACAAAAGGCTTGGAAGGATGAAACTCCATCTTTATTATCTTGATCATTAGGAATTAAAAGTCTAAACATTTCTTTAAAAAATCTAAATTGAACAAACTTTGTTCTAAATGAGAAGTAGATTCCTACTCCGATAAGTAAAACAATAAGTACGTAAGACCACATAAAGGTGTTAATAGTGTTAACCTTGTCAGTTAAAAAATTCATAAAATTAATTAATACATCTTTTGTAGAAATTAAAAAATCCATAACTCATCTCCTTATCTAATTTTTTATTTAATTATAAAAGTTTATCCGATGACTACCCGCTCTAATACTCCCATCTTCTTCAAAGTGGGAGTAAAGAGCGGCTACGACCCTGGATAACGATTTCCCCTAAAGGACAACGAATTCTAAGTATCGAAAATACTGATACTAAGAATTCTGTTAGTAACCTTCAGAGGGAGTAAAAACTCCCTCTGAAGCAAAGAACTCTGTTTATGAAAAATTACAATAATTCTTAAAATACAAGAATTATAGGAAATAAAATTCCCGAATAATTTATCGTATTATTTATATATTATATGGAACTACAAAGAAAATCAATAATATTTGTTGAAAATTAAATTTAATTAAAGATAAATGTAAAAAAGTTAAATGTTAAGAAAAAACTACCAGTACATAATTCATACTGATAGTCTGTGGAATTGTATTAGGTTTTAGCTTTTCATTTTAAACTCATAGAAACATCGCTTACAAGTAACAGTAATTTTCCCTTTACCTCTAGGTAATCTAAGCCTTTGTCCACACTTTGGACATTTAACTATTTTATAATTTTTCTTTTCATTAAACCATCTTTTCAAATTACTAAACATAGGAGCACAATCACCAAAGTGGAACACAGGTAGGTTGCTAGGAATTGCTTTATTAAATTTACTTAAAAATCTATTGGCATACATACAAAACTTTCTATGTTCTTGCTCACGCTTTTCAACATTTCTTGAGAAAACTCTGTATAATGCATAAAATAAAATAACTCCCGCTAAAAGACGAGTAATAGAAAATAAATTTAATATAGATGATACTAGAATAAGAAATAATGAAAATAAGTCAATTCCATAGGATTCGTTGAAAAAATTCATTTGATCACCTCTTAATATATTATAACTAATTGTTATTGAAACATTAAAATATCAAAATATGTTTTAATATATAATTTCTACATATCTCTTGTACTATATTATAGTACAAGAGGATAACTTATTTAAAGTGATTTATGAGGAAAGAGTTTTAATATTTTATGAAATAGGACTTTTAAAATGTTAAATATTTATTATATCTATGATATAGATTTAAAAATTAGTCAATTAAAGTATGAAACTCGGTTAAAATGTCATGGCTGAAAGAGTAAAGCTTTTAAAAAAATTATTTAGATGTTATTTATAAATGTTACTTATATGAGAATTTAATTCTTAAGAAATTATTACTTTTGATAGAAAAATTTAAGTGATTATTACATCTTTCTTACAATTAGAGGAAACTTATTTTCAAAGTATTAAAGGTATTGTATGCTAACATCATCAAAGAGTATGAGGTGAGGAAATGTCTAAAGTTCTAGAATTAAAAAATGTTACTAAGATTATGGGTAATCGTAAAATAGTTGACAATGTCAGTTTTGAAATAAACTCAGGAGAAATATTTGGATTTTTAGGACCAAATGGTGCAGGTAAAACTACTACTATTAAGATGATTACAGGACTTTTAAAAATTGACGAAGGAGATATTTTAATTAGTAATAATGATGTAAAGAAAAATTTTGAAAAAGCTCTTTCTCAAGTAGGGGGTATTATTGAAAATCCAGAGATGTATGGATATCTTACAGGACGTACAAATTTAGAGATATATGGTAGAATGCATGGTAATATTTCTAAAGAACGTATTAATGAAGTTATAAAATTAGTGAAACTTGAAAATCGTATTAATGATAAAGTGAAAAAATATTCTCTTGGAATGCGTCAAAGACTTGGTGTTGCTCAAGCATTGTTACACAATCCTAAGCTTTTAATTTTAGATGAACCTACTAATGGATTAGACCCAATGGGAATTAAAGAGTTACGTGATACTCTAAGACATTTGGCAGAAAAAGAGGGACTAGCAGTTTTAGTGTCTAGTCACTTACTTAGTGAAATGGAGCTTATGTGTGATCGAGTTGGAATAATAGATAATGGAAAAATTATAGATATTAAAACATTAAAAGATATTAAAAAGCAAAATATCGAAAGCTTGATAACCTATGAATTAGAAGTAAGTAATTATAGTTTAGCGAGAAAAATTATAGAGAATGATTATAACAAAATATCTGACGAGATTACTGTAGACTTCAAAGAAAATAAAATATTAATTTCTTGTTCTCGTGATGAAATTGCCAATGTTAATAAAGCTTTAATTATGGAGAATATATTAGTTTACACTATTAAGCCTATTAATAACACTCTTGAAGATGAATTTATGAAGGTAACAACAGGATCTAAAATGCAAATAGTGTAATATAGTAAAAAAGGAGCAGAGTTTAATGAGTAAAGTATGTGGACTAATAAAAAATGAATTGATAAAACAATATAAAAAAACTAGTGTTAAAGTAATAGTGATTTTAATACTTTTAGCTAGCATAATGTTACCAGTAGTTTTAAAATTTTTACAGAATAGAGATGAGTCAAAATGGTATATAAACAGCTATAATCAGGAAATTCAATGGCAACAAACAGAAATAACTAATATTGATTCAAGTAAGAAAAATAAAGACATTCAGAAGAAAATTTTTGAAGAAAATATCAAAAAGTCACAAATTTTAATAGATAATAATGTTTCTTGGGATGATTGGAGAAACGAAGTAGCTGGAGAGGCTTCTAACAAATCAAAAGAGGCTATTATTCTATCAGGAATTTTAGATGGATTAGTAGGTGAAGAATTATTTTTTAATATACATGAATTTGATGTAAATATGTTTAATGAATATATTGATATGAGTAAAGAAAATATTCAAAAGGCCATAGATTCTAAAAATAAAGAAAGTAAGGAATTATATGATTCTGTTATAAAAAATGATTACTTAGTTTACTTGGAGAAGAATATTAAATCTTCTGAGGAGGAAATTAAAAATCTAAAGTCAACTATTAATACATCAGAAGATGAAGTGAAGAAAAATCCTAATAATAAAAATTTTGTTACATCTCTAGAGAATTCTAAAATTCAGCTTGATGCTTTGGAGAAAAGACTTAAGGCAACCGAATATAGATATAATAATAAAATTCCTTATGACAATAAGAATTGGAAAAACAACACTATTAGGGATATTTCCTATAAAATTGATGAAAATGGTGAGAGACTGCTTAGTGAAACTGAATTTACACAATACAATAGCGAGAAAATAGCAAAAGGATATACTTATGAGGAGTACAAAAAAGACTATGAAAAGAAAACAAAGTCTATAGAACAGGCTATAGTTCTTGATTGGTATAGTCTTGAAAATGATATTCCACAAGTCAAATTTGATAATGATATTAGAAATTCTGTTGATACGACTTATTTAATGTATGTTAGTGTTGCTATTATATTATGCATAATCATTGGAGGAGGTATAGTTTCTTCAGAGTATTCTACAGGTACAGTTAGATTGCTTATGATTAGACCAGTATCTAGATGGAAAATTTTGATATCTAAATTGGTATCAGTATTTATTATAGGATATGGAGTACTATTAACTACAGTTATATTAAATATTATATCAAGTGGAATTGTAAATGGCTTTGGAGGCCTTGCTACAAAAGTAATATCCTTCAGTGGAGAAAGTATAGTCCAGCAAAACTTTATAATTTCAATTATACCTAAGCTTTTATTCTCAAGCATTAGCTTAATATTTATAATAGCATTAGTATTTGCTATATCAACTATTATAAAAAATACAGCTTTAGCAGTTGGTCTTACTACTGTAGCATATTTAGGTAGCTCAGTTGCTACAATGATTATGGCAAATTTAGGTATGAGATGGGTAGGTAAAACTATATTACCCTATATGAATTTATCAACTTTCATTACAAATTCCCAATATGCTGAAATGTTTAAAAGTGAATATAGTATAGTTTTAAGTTCAACTATGGGGGCAATTCAATTGATTGTATTTGCTATAATATTAATTATAGCTTCATTCTTAGTGTTCCAAAAGAGAGATGTAATGAATTAATTTATATAATGAAATTCTAAGTAAAAATATTTATATATTTATTTAAAAAAGTGGGGTTGACAATATTAATCTAGTTCAGTAGAATAATAATTGTAAGGCGAATGGAAAGTTAATTTTATAAAATAACTACGACTTACATTTTAAACTTATTAGATTAAAAATAAAATTTAATATATAGAGTCCGATAGGTGTACTAAGTACTTAATAGGGAATTTGGTGAAAATCCAAAGCTATCCCAGTAACTGTAAGTGAGGACGACTTAGCAAAAGCCACTAATTTATTTTGGGAAGGCGCTAAGAAGTATGATTCACAAGCCAGGAGACCTGCCATGGGATTATGAAATTTGATACTTTCTGAGGAAGAGTTAAAAGATTTATCCAGTGATGGTTTAGGTAAAAAATAGTATTTATATTTATAGGTTTAAACTATAAATTAAATTGAAAAAGCTTTCACTTATTTAAATTTAGTATATTCCAAGATAGGTATCAATGATATCTATCTTTTTTTATTGTATTTTATATGGCTAGGAGAATCTACAAGGAAGTGGATTGTAGAATATATAAGCTATTTTACAGTTTAAATAAACTATGAAGCTACAAAGGCGTGGCTTTCTCCTATATAAAATATACAAATAAAGTAACTATATTTTAATTGTTACTTTAGTTATTAACTTAAAGTTTTGATCCCAAAACTTTAGTCAATATAAATATAAATTTTCTACTTATGTCCCTCTTAGTGGTTTTGATAAAACCAACTAATTTCACACAGGGATGTAACCACTATAGTTTGTAGTGGTTACATCCTATAACCCTATAATTGAATAAATATATGATTAAATATAAAAGACATTAAGACTATATCGAAAATTTATGATATAGTCTTAATTTTTTCTACCAACATTGGTTTATCAAGTTATTTTCATAATATACAGTATATGTATAAATAATCAAATTAAAGTATCATATAATTTATAGATATGATATGATAAAGTAAGAAAATACAGATAATTATGTTTATGGAGAGGGATTATATGAAATTAACATTGCTTAAGGATTTGCAGGGAAATGAAATACTTGCTAAGGACATTATTACAGGCTCAGGTAAGACTTTGTTAAAAAAAGGTATTATAATTACTGATCAAGTAAAAAATAGTATTGAACAACAAGGGATATTTTTTCTATATGTACAAGACGATGACTTAAAAGATATAAAAGATGATAGTGAACTTATAAATTTAAAAAAGAATATACTTCAAACCATACCTAATATGTTTAGTGACTTAATAAATTATGATAATAAATCTTTAAGTAAATCTCTAAATATGGTTGATGATTTAGTTGAATATATACAGAGTGAAAACTACATAAATCTAAATTTATATGAAGTAAAATTATATGATGATTATACATACATACACTCTGTGGATACTAGTATTATGGCAATTTTTCTAGGAGTAAATATGAATCTTTCAAAATCAAGATTACGTGATTTAGCCATAGCATCTCTATTTCATGATATAGGAAAAACAAAAATATCTAGTAGAATCATAAATAAAGCAGATAAATTAACTGAAGATGAGTTCAAGCAAATTAAGATGCATCCATTATACGGTAGAGATATACTACTTGGTAATCCTATAATAAATGAAGAGATAATAGGTGGAGTAATAGAACATCATGAAAAGTATAATGGTACAGGTTATCCTTATGGATTAAAAGATAATGAAATATCCCAATTTGCAAAAATCATTTCTATATGTGATGTGTTTACAGCCATAACATCAGATAGATGCTATAGAAAAAAATTTGACCCTAGAGAAGCTTATGAATTAATTTTAGCAGAGACATATACAAGTTTTGATCCTGAAATAATTAAGTTGTTTAAAGATACATTTGCAGTTTACCCATTAGGATGTCCTGTATATTTATCAAATAATTTATTTGGGTATGTGGTAAGTCAAAATAATGGGTTCCCAGATAGACCAGTAGTAAGAATTGTGAAGGATGAATACAATAATAAAATTAGTCCTTATGAGATTGATTTAAAGAATATTATAAATTTAACAATCATAAGTACTATAGTGTAGTATTTGTAAAGTAAATGGTATCTAAGGAGATGATTAGAATGAATAGTAATGTAGGTGAAAGCTATATGGAAAATATTAAGGTTTTAAAAAATTTATATAGAGAAATATGGTGGAGTATGCCTACATCTGTAGATATTCCCTTAGAAGCTAATGGATATATTAGAAAGAAAAAGTATGAGAAAAATTTTGAGAAATTTATTGATGAATTTATCAAAATTATTGAAAGGTTTCCTTCTGAAGAAGAAAATAGAGAATTGTGGAAGAAAAGTAGTAACTCTTATCTTGAAAATATGATATTGGGAGAAGAATTATTTAAGCTAGGAACCATAGATAAAAAAATGAAGGATCAGTTTTTTGCAACCACTAAAGTATTTATAAATCAGTGCAAGGTTTTTGATAATGAAATGAATTATGAAGATATTGGTCAAGCTATGAGAAATGTGTGGATTGTTAGTCTTCTTCAAAAGATGAAGGATATAGATATTTCATTTACCATGGCTATTTTTGGATATAGTATGTTATATCCCTATACTGATAATTATTTAGATAATTTAGATATATCAATAGAAGAAAAGAAAGAATTTAATAACAGGTTTTATAAAAGACTATGTGGTGAAGAGGTAGAGGGAAGAAATTTTCATGAAAAGCAAGTGTTTAAGTTAGTTGAATATATAGAATCTGTTTTTAATAGAAATGATTATCCCAAGGTTTTTCAAGGATTATTATTAATTCATGAAGGACAAGTAAAAAGCCTTATTCAGCAAGAAGGAATAAGTAACCCCTATGAAAGAGATATGCTAGATATATCTATTGAAAAGGGAGGAGCATCTGTTATTGTGGATGGTTATCTTATAAATGGAAGCTTAAACAAAGAGGAGGAGATTTTTACCTATGGGTATGGATTTCTGCTTCAATTATGCGATGATTTGCAAGATGTAAAGATAGATTATGAGAATAAACACATGACTATAATGTCTCAACTAGCAGGAAAATATCATCTAGATAATATCGTTAATAAACTTATTAATCTAACTATCCATGTATTAGATGATGCAACCTGTTTTAAAGGGGAAAATATTGAAGATTTGAAAAAACTAATAAAAGATAATTGTATTTTAATGACAATCTTTGCTGTTGTTATGAACAAAAATTATTTTTCAAAGGAATATGTAAAAGAAATTTCTAAATACTTACCTTTTACCATATCATATATTGAAAATATTAAGGGAAATTTACGAAGGAAATTTGAAAATATTAAAAAATCTTATCATGGCATTTCATTAGAAGAAATAATTTACTACTTAATTCAATAAAAGATTTATAAAAGGTTAAATTTAATTCACAAAATCTAAAAAAATTAGTTGATATAACTTTTAAAAAATGGTATGATTAGAACGTTGTACAGGTTATAATATAATAATTTATATATTAAGGGAGTAGTTAGCAGGAAGTATTAAATGACTTCATGGGATTAGGTCAACATCCTGGATATTTAATATTCTGGTTTAATCTTAAAATACGAGACTTATATTCTTATATTAGAATATGAGTCTCTTTTATTTTGTTAAAATACAGAGGAGGAATGAAAATGATATACGCTTTATATGGAATTTTTGCTGCATTTGTAATTGGTTTTTCAATTAAATTGTCTTATTATGTAGACGAGCTTGATAAAAAAACAAATTTGTCAGGAGCTTTTATTGGAGGTGTTATGTTAGCAGCAGTAACTTCACTTCCAGAGTTATTTACTAGTATTTCATCTACTTTATTTCTAAATGAAGTACAATTAGTTTCAGGTAATGTTCTTGGTAGTAATATATTTAACCTAACTATTTTAGGGGTATTAGTTTTAGTAGGAGTTAAGAGATTCAAAAGCTCTGTAGTAACATCAAGCCATAGGAATACACTGAAACTTTTAATGGTAATTTATGCAATAGTGTTTGTTGCTAATTATATTGGAAGAGAATTTTCATTTTTTAGTGTAAGCATATTTTCTATAGCAATTATGATATTATATGTCTTTGGTGTTAAGGCTATGTCTGGAGATGAATCTGCAGAAGATAGTGGAGAAAGTAATTGTAATCTTACAGTAAAGCAAATATATGTGAGATTTACACTTTTAAGCATAGGACTAATTGTGTTTAGTATAGGTATTACTATAGTAACAGATATGATCGCAAAGGAGTTAAACCTAGGGGTTACCTTGGCGGGGGCATTGTTCCTTGGAGTTGCAACTTCTCTTCCAGAATTAACATCTTCTATATCTTTAGCTAAAAAGGGTAATTTTAATGCTATGATTGGAAACATTGTAGGAAGTAATTTATTTAATTTTTGCATATTGTTTTTAGCTGATATACTATATATAAAAGGATCTATTTATCAACAATCCAGCCAAGGATACTTATTAATAATATTTGGATTTATATGTACTGTAGTTGCTTATGGTATGTTAAAGATAAAAAAGGAGCAAGCAAAGGAGATACATAAGGTATCAAGTTCGTTACCTTATGTATTAGCTAGTATGGCAATAGTGGCTAGTTATGTAACATATTTAACAATGTCAATGTAAGTAATAGGTTTTAGAAGAAAAGCTTCTAAAACCTATTACTTTATTAATAAAATTTTTAACAAAGTCATTTTATTAAGTTAGTATTAGAATGAATTGTTAGTATTTTATTATCTATACTTGTAATTACAATGGTTATTGTATAAAATGTTAATATTGGTAATTAAACTCAAGTGCAGATGTGGATAACTATACTTAGTAAAAAACTAGTATAAAATTAAACTTTAAGGGATGGTGATTTTCATGTTAGTTATAAATAATGTCACGAAGAAATATGGAAAATTTGTTGCTAATGATAATATAAGTTTTCAAGTGGGTGATGGGGAGATAGCAGTACTTTTAGGGCCTAATGGTGCTGGAAAATCTACAATTATTAAATGTATATGTGGACTATTAAGATTTCAAGGAAATATATCAATAGAAGGTTTTGATAATAAATCCATAGAAGCAAAAAGAATAATTGGATATATACCAGAAGTACCTGTACTATATGATATGTTAACAGTGGAAGAGCATTTAGAATTTATTGCAAGAGGTTATAATCTTACTGACTGGAGAGAATATGCTGAAAAACTGTTAAGGATATTTGAACTAGATGATAAAAAACAAAAGTTTGGAAAAGAGCTTTCTAAAGGAATGCAGCAGAAGGTAAGTATTTGTTGTGCATTACTTCCAAAACCTAAGGTTATAATTTTTGATGAACCTTTAGTAGGTCTTGATCCTCATGGAATTAAAGCATTAAAAGAATTGATAATGGAATTAAAAAATCAAGGTGTAGCAATGATAATAAGTACTCATATGATTGATAGTGTGAAGGAATTCTGGGATGTAGCACATATCATCATGAATGGAAAAATTGCTGCTACAAGGGTAAAAGAAGATGCTGAAAAATCTAATGAAGGATTAGAAGAATTATTCTTTCACATCACTGAAGGAAAGGGTGATCAGTAGTGAAGGGAATTATTTATCTATGGAGAACAACCTTAAAAAATCAAATAAAGGACTTGAAAAATCATCCTGGTAAATTAATAGGATATATAATTTTGATAGCTTTAATGGTTTTTGTTTTTATAACCTCAGCTAAAACTTCTAATGATGTTGATGTAAATAGCTTAAGTCCAATGGCGGAGCTAGGAGCAATAATATATGCACTATTTATGTTTTTATTTACAACTCAAATCATCCAAGGATTATCATCAGGAGCTACATTTTTTAAAATGTCTGATGTAAACTTGCTCTTTGTTTCTCCTATATCATCTAAAAAAGTACTTATATATGGACTTATAAGACAGTTAGGTACATCTTTATTTATATCCATCTTTATACTCTTTCAAGCTGGTGTACTTAAACAGAGGTATGGAGTAAATCCGCTAGGTGTAATAGTAATATTCCTAGGATATTTCATGTTAGTTTTCATAAGTAGTATCATATCTATGGCTATTTATTCAATTACTAGCGGAGATGAAGGTAAAAAGAAAGCAGTAAAGATTTTAATTTATTTCCTAGTATTACCTTTAATAATTTCTATTCTATTTAACATAAAAGAAGGTGGAAGAGGTATAGGAGCTATAGTTAATGGGATAAATGTAAGTTATCTAGAATTTATTCCTTTTGTAGGGTGGATAAAAGGAGTAATTTATGGGATTTTGATAGGTGAAACTTCTAATGCATTAATGTACATTATAGCAACACTTATAGGCATAGTATTAACTATAGTTATTCTTATGAAAAGTAAAAATGAATATTATGAAGACGTACTTCAAGCTACAGAAACTATGCATAAACGCGTGGAAGATGCAAAAGAAGGCAGAATAGTAGAAGTTAAAGATACTAAGAAGATAAAATTAAAAAATGTTGGAATAAATAAAGGAAGAGGAGCTTCTGTATTCTTTTTCAAGCATATGTTAGAAAATAGGAGAGCAGGAAAATTCTTTTTAGACAATACTACTTTAATTCAAATAGTAGTTGTGGTCATATTTACATTAACAATGAAGGACATAGGAAGTATAATAGCTACATTTGCTATGGCCACATATATTCAATTATTTATGACTTTTGCAGGGCGCTGGGTTAGAGAACTAAAAATGCATTACGTATATTTAATTCCTGAAAGTCCACTTAAAAAATTGATGTATATAGTTTCTGAAAACTTAATAAAGTGTTTAATAGATGGAATTATACTATTTGTTATTGCAGGAATCATATTAGGTTCTTCACCTATAGAAATATTAGTATGCATAATAGCAAGATTGGGATTTGGAATGTTATTTATAGCAGGAGATGTATTGTCTCAAAAAATATTCAAACAGGTTACAGGGAAAGGCTTATTAATGTTTTTAACAATACTAGCATTGATAATAATTGCACTACCAGGAATTATAGGTTCTGTAATTGTAGCAAGTATATTTGATGTTGGTGTAATTTCAATATTAGTTACATTTTTATGGAATTTGTTTATATCTTTTATAATTATATTGTCATGTCAGAATATATTAAATGATATAGAACAGAATTTAGTATAAGTAAATTTATAATTGTTCAATTTATTCAGGTATATATAAGATATGATAAATGTTAGATTTCTGTGAAAAACTATTTTGAAAAGTATGAAAGTATAATTATAATAAAGTTTTTATCATAATAACCATGTAATCTGAATAGAATAGTACAGTACTTATTTATGTGATACATGTATATTTATGAAAAGTTTTAAGAATATCAAGTATTTATAAAATATCAAATCCTAGTATGCATATTAAATATTTTATATGCATACTAGGATTTGAATCAGAATACATTGATTTTATAAAACATATATGATAGCATGGAAATGGAGTTTTTACATAGAGATAAGGCTAATAGTAGTCATGAAAATCTCTCTTTCTCTAACGAAGGAGAGTTATTTTATTTATTAGGAGGAGAAGCTATGAAAAAAAATATGAAGTCAATAATAATTTCTTTAATAGTTATAATTATTGCAATTGGTGGATTTTTTATCTACAAAAACTTTAATGCAAAGCAAAAAGTTGAGGGAGATAAAACTATAGAAGTTACTGTTTTAAGTGAAAAGGATAAGCATGAAAAAACTTATACACATAAAACCAATGCAGAAACTCTAGGAAAGGCACTAGATGAAATGAAGATAATTGTAGCTGATACATCTCAAGCTACTAGATTTATAACTGGAGTAGATGGACTAAATGCTGATGCTAACAAGCAAGAGTGGTGGAATCTAAAAATAAATGGAGAAAATTCTCAAACTGGTATAGATGATACTGCTATAAAAGATGGTGATAAGATAGAACTTATACTTACAATAGGTTGGTAATATGTATAAAACTAAAGATTTGATAATATTGGCATTACTTGGAGCGCTAATGCTTGTGTTACAAGTTATGATGAGTGGAATACCTAATATAGAACCAGTATCCTTTTTACTGGTAATATATACTTTAGTATTAGGCAGAAGAGCGTTGGTAGTTGTAGTGGTATTTAATTTTTTGCTAGGTCTTGTTAGTGGAATGGGAACTTGGTGGTTTGGATACTGGATTGTTTGGCCTATGCTAGTACTAGTAGTGCTGTTATTTAGAAAAATAATTAAAGAAAATTTTTTAGGCTGGAGTATAATATCCGGTGTGTTTGGAATGTTTTTTGGAGCACTGTATTCAATACCATATATCTTTACAGTATCTACAACCTTTGCTTTAACTTATTGGATAAATGGAATACCCTATGATTTAATTCATATGGTAGGTAATTATTTTATTATGTTAATGCTTGGAAAAAGGATATATAATTTATTGAAGAATTTAGTAGCAAAATATAATTTAGGCACTAAATTTTGAGGATAGATAGATTTAAAAATATAAAAAAGAACTTT